>DAHVOH010000249.1 GCA_027318915.1 Clostridiales bacterium | reverse complement strand
CTGATGTCGATCCGAAGTATGAAAACCCGGAACTGACCACCTCCGAGCCGTATGTGATGGGCTCGCACGCGACCGGTTGCGGCGCCTGGTGTTCAGGCCCGGAGGACATTTCCCCTCCGGAGTATTACTGGGGCTACAACCGCATGACCACGGTTGAAGGCCTGTTCGGCGCGGGCGATGCTGTCGGTGGTACGCCGCACGCGTTCTCGTCGGGCTCGTTTACCGAAGGCCGTCTGGCCGCCAAGGCTGCGTGCAAATACATCGACGACGGCAAGGCCAAGGGCATTCAGGTTTCCGATGCGCAGATCCAGCGCCGCGGGGAAGAAATCTTCAAGCCGATGGAGCATTACAGGGTCAACCGCAACGAAATCACGGCGGGTAGCGTCAACCCGCACTACATCAACCCCAGACAGGGCCTGGATCGTCTGCAGAAATTGATGGACGAGTACTGTGCAGGGGCGACGGTCAACTATATGACTAACGACAAACTGCTGCAGATCGGCCTGAAAAAGCTCAAGATCATGGAAGAAGACCTTGAAAAGATCGCCGCCGAGGACATCCACGAGCTGTTGCGCGCCTGGGAACTGAAGCATCGCCACCTCACCTCCGAAGCGGTTATGCAACATACCCTGTTCCGCAAGGAAACCCGCTGGCCAGGTTACTACTACCGGGGGGACGCGATGAAGCTCGACGATGCAAACTGGCACGTGCTCACCGTATCGCGTCGGAATCCGGAGACCGGAGAATACACCATGGAAAAGGCCCCATGCTACCACTTGGTTGGCAAGAATGAGTGAGGCGCAGCTTCGGCGGCGCGCGTGACATGGCCGCTGCCGGCCACCTTGAAGCCACGTACGCCTATTAGCGGTTGTTTCAGAGGAATTGCTCATGATAAGCCCTGTCGCGCAGGCCACACCCAAGACCCCCACGAACATCATCGACCACACCGACGAGGCGATTCTGGCGCTCGCCCACCCCATGTGGCGCGACCTGATCAAATACTCCAACCAGGGGCAATACGGCAAATTCATCCGCAATTTCTCCTACGATCTGCTGCTCGGCCTCAATGAAGTCGAAGTCGGCAAACAGTTCGCCAACAGCGAACTGACCAGAAGCTTGCACAAAGAATGGGATTACCTTGGTATCATCCGTAGAGGGCAGCATGTCACGGTTCTGTACCGGGTCCGAAGCACGAAGAGGGAAGGGGAATGGCTCGGTCGGCTGGTGCTAGGCTATGAACAAGGTGAGGCACGCATCTTT
>DAHVOH010000248.1 GCA_027318915.1 Clostridiales bacterium | reverse complement strand
AGGGTCGGGCGTCGGGCAGCAAAGCGCGCTCGATCCGAGCGTCCAGGCGGCGATGCGCGGGGCGCGACAGCGTGGGTCTCCGTCGCCTGGGACGCGACGACGCAGTGCCAACGCGTCCACGGCCACGGCCTGGTGTGCGTCAACCGAGCCGTGGCGATGGCGGAGGAGCCCACGACCTTGAGCGACCTGGACCTTTTCATCCGTCACCCGCGGCCTTGGCCCGGTGGCGTCGGTACCCACGACCTCGTGGACAAGGGCTTCCCCCACTCCACCGTCGGCCCCGCCTCGCCAACGCCCGCGCGGTCGCCCGGGCCCGTCCGGAACGGGGGCTGGGACCCCCGGCGTCTCTTTCATCGAGATCGACGGGACCCCGCTGACGGCGTCTGCCCACAAGGACCACGCCGCACCGACCGACAAGCATGGCTTTGGCTTGTGCTCGTTACGGGTGTTTTGGGATCGGACCGGCGAACCGTAGACGGGCCGCCGGTGGCCGGGAACCGCGGGCTCTGGGACGGCGGCCCACCCCATCGCCCTCTTGGACACGGCCTTGACCCAGCTTCCAGTCGTCCTGCATCGGCACAAGTGTATCCTCCGCATAGATACGGTGAGGTGTTCCGAGCAATTCGTCGAGCACTGGGGCAGAGGGGGACGCCCTCGGGCACCGGCTCTTGCATATCCTCAAACGGACCTGGCGAGGGGATCTCCTGGCTCCTATCAAGCTGTCGTGCAATGCATCGCCGACGCCAGCACCGAGCGGGGGATTGCGGCGAAGTGGGATCCGACGCCCCATCCGACTGGGCTCGCCGTGTCGGATGCTGACTGCGCGGCAGTGCATCTCACCCCAGCGGCGTGCCACAGTACAGGAGAGACGGGGCCAGGGCCATCAAGGGCCACGTCGATATCTGAAAATCGCTGGGCGTCGTGTCGAGCAAACGATCCAGACAAGTAGACGCGGTACGGAGTCCCTGCCAACGGGCCCACCCAACGCGCCGCACGGCCGCTGCGGGATCCCGGTTACCAGCTCGCTGACCGTTCACCACATCCCCCCTCCCACCGCCATCATCGCGGATCTGTCGCCTCACGCGCTCCCGTGCCTCCTTCCGGCAACTCCTTCCACCGCGGCCCGTCTCCGCCCGTCCTCCCATGCCCGTCCACCCGCCGGGTCTCCGGACGCGGGTGGCGCGGCGCGATAAGACCACCCCGATGCCGGCCGTCATCGCCCGGTGGCGGACGCCGTGCCGGCGCGACCCTTCACCGCCGCGCGCCCACCCTCGGTTTGGACCGACGATATCCC
>DAHVOH010000247.1 GCA_027318915.1 Clostridiales bacterium | reverse complement strand
CGCCATCTCTCGTTCCAGTTTGCGCCAGGCATCGAGGCGAGCGGGGTCCAGTTGGCCCCGGAGGACGGCCGCTTGGACGGCGCATCCGGGCTCCTGGGCATGCCGGCAGTCGGAGTACCGGCAGGCCGGAGCCCAGGCGGCCACGTCCGAAAACACATCGCGCAAGCCGTCATCGTCTCCGACGACGCCCAGCTCCCGCATCCCGGGCGTGTCCACCACCATCGCCCCGTTGGGCAGCAAAAACAGATGCCGACTGGTGGTGACATGGCGCCCCCGACCATCCTGAGGTCGCACCGCCCCGGTCGCCTGCGTCGCCTCGCCCAGCAACACATTGGTCAGGGTGGACTTGCCCACCCCCGAGGAGCCGATCAAGCCCACCGTCCGGCCTGGTGACACGTGCTGCTCGAGGGTCTCGAGCCCCGCGCCCGTCTGGGCGCTCACCGCCAGCACTGGAACACCCGGCGCCGCGTCGGCCGCCTGCCGGATGTACCAGTCCGGGTCGGAGCATGCATCCACTTTGCTCAACACCACCACCGGCGTGACACCTCCTTCGTACGCCATCGCCAAGTACCGTTCGAGCCGGCGGGGATTGAAATCGGCGTCGGCGGACTGCATGACCAACGCGATGTCGATGTTGGCCGCCACGACCTGTCGGCCCACTTGTTCCCCGGCCATGCGCCGTGCAAAAAAGGAGCGGCGCGGCAGCACGGCCCGAATCTGATAGCGGCTCCCCGGAGTCACGGCCACGAAGTCGCCCACAGCCGGCCACTGTTCGCCCGCCAACAGTTCGTAACGCGCTCGCCCCGACAATTCAGCCGGCTGTTCGCGGTCGTGGGTCACAATGCGGTAGAGATTCCGCTCCGCTTCCACCACCCGGGCCGGTTCGCCCGGATATGCCCCTTGACCCCACTGTTCCGCCCAGAACGGGCTCCATCCCCAAAGTCCCAAAGCCACCGCGCAATCTCCTCTCCATGGCCGCCCGGCCACAAAAAAACCCGGGCCGAAGCCCAGGCCAGGAGATTTCACGGAAACCCCGCTCAGGCGGGATCCCCACCATCCACAGGCGCTGGACGACGGCGGACACACACGACCCCATCCTCACCAGTCCGCATGGCCCCCACCTCCCGCGACGGGTTCGCCCCGCTTAGATTGCCGCCAGACTATTATAGCCGTTCGCGTCCCGGTTGGCGGATAGGGCTCGGTTGGTCTCGTGGACAGCCCGGCCCATCGCCACGTGAGTTCCGCCGTCTGGGCGGCGGGTCGCGAGCAGGCGCTCACGATGCCGGCTCCGCCCTCCCGATGGCGGAGCACGGGCGGGCCCCACCGCACGCGGTGACGCCGCCCCGGGGAACCGGGGATCGCTCTCGTCAGGCGCCCACGCTCCTGCCTCGCATGCACGCGGACCGGCGACGCACGTCTGACCCGGCCAAACC
>DAHVOH010000246.1 GCA_027318915.1 Clostridiales bacterium | reverse complement strand
CGCGCCTGGCTCGCGACGTGGAATGCGCATCCCCGACCCTATGTGTGGGTCAAAACGGCGGACCAGATTATGGCGTCCCTGAAGCGTTACTGTGAACGAATTAATGACTCAGGACACTAGTAGATGCATTCCGAGATGGTGACTGATTGGAAGACATGGGGTACACTGGATCTATCCGTTGCCGGAGGTGATTCCCATGGCCCATCCCCGCACCATTCCGCTGTTGATCCTGAGTGCCGAGGACCGTGCTGACTTGGACCGGTTGGCGCGGTCGCGCACGGCCCCCGTCCGGGCCGTGACCCGGGCCCGCGTGCTGACGGCCTATGCCGACGGCGCCAGCTGTCCCGCCATTGCGCGGACCTTGGGGATCCCGCTCCCCACCGTGATGCGCTGCGTCAAGAAGGCGTTGGCCTTAGGCCCCCGACGGGCCGTGGAGGACTTGCCGCGGGCGGGGCGCCCCCCACGCATTACGCCCGAAGCGCGGGCCTGGATCATCAGCCTGGCCTGCCAGAAGCCCAAGGATCTGGGCTGGGCCCCCGAGTTCTGGAGTGAGGCGTTGCTGGCCCGCTACGTGCGCGAGCATGCCGTCACGGCCGGGCATCCCAGCGCCCGCCAGGTGGCGCAGGGCACCATCTCCAAGCTGCTCGCGGCGCAGGACCTGCACCCCCATCGGGTGCGGTATTACCTGCAGCGGAAAGATCCCGATTTCGACCGGAAGATGGTGCAAGTCCTGCATGTGTATCAGCAGGTCACCCTGGATCTGGACCCCGCCGACGGTCGCCCAACAGTCCGCTGGTCCTACGATGAGAAGCCCGGCATCCAAGCGCTGGCCCCGGTGGCCCCCGATCGCCCACCGCAGCCGGACACCGCCGGGCGGGGCACCTGGGAGCGGGATTACGAATATCGCCGCCTCGGGACGCTCAGCCTCTTAGCGGGCATCGACTTGGCGACGGGCGAAGTACTCGGGATCGTCCGGCCCCGCCATCGCAGTGCGGAGTTTGTGGAGTGGCTGCAAGCGTTGGATGCGCGGTACGGACCGGACACGAAGATCCAAGTGGTGTTAGACAACCACTCGGCCCACACGTCCCAGGAAACCCGGGCCTACTTGGCCACACGGCCGAACCGCTTTGAATTCGTGTTCACGCCGGTGCACGCCTCGTGGCTGAACCTCATTGAGACGTTCTTTGCCAAATTGGCCAAGCAGTGCCTCCAGGGCATCCGGGTCGCGTCCCTGGCGGAGTTGCAGGCCCGTCTCGAGCAGTATCTGGCGTGGGTCAATACCGACCCCGTGCCGTTCCGGTGGCGATGGCGCCCGGAATCCGCCGAGGCACCCGCACCACCCTCAGAAGCAGAAGCTATTTAGGAATCGCTCTACTAGTCAGAGGTTGTTGCGCCGGACTGGACATGCCGGTACGTCCGGACGACGGCCCAGTCGGATGTCTGCCGGATCA
>DAHVOH010000245.1 GCA_027318915.1 Clostridiales bacterium | reverse complement strand
AGGCGTGGGGATATAGGAGACACGCATCCGAGCCACGCGCTGCCCACGTCCAGGCGTCTTCTTCGTCGCGAACTCGGATCGCCCGGCGGCTACGAAGGCCGGGACCGCCGGGCGTCGGTGGTAGCAGTCTCCGCCTGCCCAGTCAGCGCTGTAGGGAGGAACGCTTCGGCGCGCCCTGCAACCGCCGTAGAATCGCTTGGGCCTGATGGACATGCTGCCGCAGGTCGCGTACCAGCGCGACGTGGGAGACGGGGGCAATTTCGAGAACGGTCTCGTCGTCCGCAATCACCAGCACCCAGTCCTCGCCATCAGCGAGAAACAGATAGCCCTCGGTGTCGGGCCGACGGAGGCGTTCGTCCAGCAGGGCCAGCGCCTGGGCTTCAGGGGTCCGGCCAGCACTCGCGTAGCCCACCACGGATCGGAGCGTGTCCACCAGCGCCGTATCCAGTCCCGACACAATTGATATACGTTCGGTGTCGGCGGGCAGTCCCACAGCCGCCAGCAATTCCACCACGGTCATCACAAAGCCTCCTCGTATCAATTTAGAGCGTCCCGCCTGGCGTGATGGCCCGGGACGGCCCGGGGAGGGCTGGCGCCCACGGCCCGACGCAGATTCGCCCGCGAGCCGGTGTTGGCGACGGGGGTGTTGCACACCCCCGTCTGGAAGAGCGTCGCTGTCTGCCGCTCGGTGGGGTGCGCCGTCCCTTCGCCAATCCCCACGGGAGATCCTGTCGAACGGGCGGGGCGGAGGGACGGTGCCGCTCCGCGTTGCCACCGTGAAGCGGGCGAATCGAGGCAGCGCTCAGCGAAACGTGACACATGTGGCGTTTCGGGGCGGGTCCGTGGGGTACTGCAACAATCGCGGTTCGAAGACTGGTCGATCCAGGACTGGGCCGGAATGAGAATTACCAGCCCCGGACGCGACGCTCGCGGCGGGCCGGGGCATTGGCCCGGGGGCGCCCGACGTGCTACCTGCTGGCGAGCGCTTCAGACCCGTCGGCTACGTCCGGGGACCAGCCCCTCCGCCGAATCGCCCGATACACCGTGGCCCGCGAGACGTGCAACGCCTCCGCCACCTCGGCAGCCGATCGAGTGGCCAGCAACTGGCGGGCCATCTCGGTCTGGTCAGGGGACAATTTGGGACGCCGACCGCCCACGCGGCCCCGCGAACGGGCGGCAGCCAACCCGGCCTGCGTGCGTTCGCGAATGAGGGCGCGCTCAAACTCCGCCAGGGCACCAAAGATGTGAAAGATGAGTTGCCCGCCCGCAGTGGTGGTATCCATTTGCTCACTGAGGCTGCGGAAGCCGATCCCCTGCTGGTGCAACTGCTCGACGACGGCCATCAAGTGGGACAGCGACCGCCCCAGCCTGTCCAGTTTCCACACGACCAACACGTCCCCGGCGCGCAAGTGGTCCAGCGCATCGGCCAACCCCGGTCGTTCCGTGGTGCTCCCGGAGAGCACGTCGGTGAAAAGGCGATCACAGCCAGCTTGCCGCAACGCATCCTGCTGAAGGGCCAGC
>DAHVOH010000244.1 GCA_027318915.1 Clostridiales bacterium | reverse complement strand
CCCAGGCTTCTCCCATTTGACGAACGGACTCAGGCCGGCTTCGAGGGGGGAGATGCTGGGGCTCAGTTCGTGACCATAAAGGGGAAGCCGGGCTTCCAAGCGCAGCGTGTCCCGCGCGCCGAGCCCACACGGCTCGGCCCCGCGATCGACCAGCGTTCGCCAGACCGATAGGGTGTCGGCCGCCGGCAGGTATATCTCAAATCCGTCCTCCCCGGTGTAGCCGGTACGTGACACCAGGGCCCGCGCCCCCGCCACCGGCACCTGATCCAGAAAGCCAAATCCGGGCAACCTGTCCACGGGAGCTTCGGTGAGACCAGCCAGGGTTTTGACGGCGAGGGGACCCTGCAGGGCGATGAGGCCGGTTTCGGCGCTCACGTCTTCGATCGACACGGCTCCCGGCCACAGATTGGCCATCCGCAGCCACTCGGCGTCGCCGTCGTGATTGCCCGCGTTGGTCACCAGCATGAAACGGGTCTCCGCCAATCGATACACCAGCAGGTCATCCACGGTGCCTCCGTCGGGATAGCACATCGGCGTGTAGAGGGCCTGGCCCGGTTCCAGCCGGCTCGGCCAGTTGGTGACCAGATGATCCACGTAATGCGCTGCGCCCGGTCCTTCAACGAGAAACTCCGCCATATGGGAGACATCAAACACGCCGACCTGCCGGCGCACGGCTTGATGTTCCTGAATGATGCCCGCATACTCCATGGGCATCCGGTAGCCCCCAAACACGCTCATCTTGGCCCCCCGCTCGAGGTGCCAAGCCGTCAGCGGAGTGTCCTTCACGTCCGCGTCAGTCGCCGCCATCGCCTGTCTCCCCTTCTGAGGCGCCGCCGTCCGGCGCCGCGCCCTCTTCCAGTTCGGCCAACGCCGTCGCCACCAGCGCCCCCGGCACGGGGCGGACGACAGCCTCGCCCGGATGCCGCAACAGCACCCACCGCACCTCGCCCCCGCGCCGCTTCTTGTCGCGGGCCAGCGCCGCCACCAGGGCCGCGGCCGAGCGGGGCGGCAGACGAACGGGCATCCCCCAGCGCTCCAGCACCCGCCGCAACCGCATACGCCACACCGCATCCAGTCCGAGCAACTCTTCGGAGAGGCGCAGAGCCGCCAACAGCCCGAGTCCCACCGCTTCACCGTGACTCGGACCCCGATAGTCGGCCACTTGTTCCACCGCATGACCTACGGTGTGTCCCAGGTTGAGAAGGATGCGATCACCCTGCTCGTGGGGATCCCGGGCCACCAATTGGCACTTGAATCGGGCCGCCTGTTCCGCCCAAGCCAGCATCGGCGCCGGCGAGCCTTCCCACGGCCGCGGCGCCGCCTCCAGGGTGTTCCATTCCGCGACCCCCATCAGCAGCGCTGTTTTGAGCAACTCACCCAAGCCGGCGCGCCATTCCCGCGGCGGCAGCGTTTGGGTCCACCGCGGGTCCAGCCCCACGATCCGGGGCAGATGAAAAGCGCCCACCAGGTTTTTCCCGGCCGGCAGATTGATCCCCGTCTTGCCGCCGATGGCGGCGTCCACTTGGGCCAGCAGCGTGGTGGGAACCGCCGCCCAGGGAATCCCCCGCAGATACGTGGCCGCTGCGA
>DAHVOH010000243.1 GCA_027318915.1 Clostridiales bacterium | reverse complement strand
CCGTTCGTTCCGACAGGAATTGAGAGGCACTGATGAGACACTACACGCAACTCACCGGGCACCAACCAATGATACTCAATCGATGCACTGATGAAAGCCGGTCCTCGCCAAAGCGAGGCGGCGGAGGTTGTGGGTGTGCACAAGGCCACGATCGGGCGCGAACGGTGGCGCAACCGGGGCGCTCGTGGCTATCGCCCCCACCAAGCTCAGCGCCGGGCCCGCAGGCGCCGCCGGGCCCGTCACCGTACACGGATCCCCGCTGTGCTCTGGGCCGAGGTGCCGGTGTAGCGGCTCGCGGAGTGGAGTCCGGAGTAGATCAGCCTGCTCCTGCGCCGCCGCCGGGGCGTGCGTTTGAGCCACGAGTGGATCTCCCGCCATGTCCTTTGGGACCACGCCGCGGGCGACTCCCTGTATCGCCACCTGGGCTGTCCACGCCGGCGCAGGAAGCGCCACGGCGCCCGTTCGCGGCGGGGCCCGCTCAAGGGGACGGTCCCGATCGAGGCGCGCCCCGCCATCGTGGTCGCCAAGGGGCGCATCGGGGACGGGGACGTGGATACGCTCATCGGCGAGGGATACCGCCAGGCGCGGGTGACGCTCAATGAACGCCGTTCCATGTCCACGCTTATCGCCCACGTGAAAGAGGGCAGAGCCGAGGCCGTAACGGAGGCCGTGGTACGTCGATTCCCCGTTCAAGCACCGCGTGCAGACGATCACCTCCGATCACGGCAAGGAATTCGCCGCCCATCGCCGCATCGCCCGCAAGCTGAGGCCGACTTTGACTTCGCCCATTCCTATGCCTTCTGGGAACGGGGACAGAACGAGAACATCAACGGACTGATCCGCCCGCGTCCCCAAGGGCATGGACTTCAGCACCATCACCGAGCAACACCTAGGGAGCCTCTGATTTATTTGTCGAGACATCCATCATTACGTCATGACGTCGACGTTCAGACTCGATGATCTCTCTTGATCCTTGACGTAGAGAGCCGCCATGCGCCAAGAGACCCTTGCCGACGAAGGTATCGACAGTGTGCAACGTCCAACCGGAGATCGAAGCGATGGCCGAGGACGATGTCAGCGTCGCCCAGGATTTGTTGCACGGTTTGCTGAACGAGCCGGAGGGTCTGGCCCGGCGGATCGAGACGGTCTTGAACCCGATCCTGGCGGCGCCGGTGACCGAGCCTCTCGGGGCGAGCCCGTACGAACGGACCCCCGAGCGGCAGGGCTGCCGTCACGGCGTCCGCCCCCGAACCCTCTCCACCCGGGTCGGCCCTGTGACCTGACAGGTCCCCCAGACGCGGGACGGCCGCTTCTCGCCCGAGATCTTCAAGCGCGATCAGCGCAGCGAGCAAGCCTTTGTGCTGGCGCTCATGGAGAGGGTCGTCCACGGCGTCTCGACCCGTAAAGTGACCGAGATCACCGAGGCCTTGTGCGGGACCTCCTTCTCGAAGTCGACCGTGAGCGCACTTTGCGCCCAGCTCGAACCCCGAATCCGGGCGTTCCACGAGCGCCGTCTGACGGCCTCCTCCCCGTTTGTGCGGGTCGACGCCTTGGCTCACCGTACGCGAAGAGGATCGGGTGGTCTCGAAGGCGGCCC
>DAHVOH010000242.1 GCA_027318915.1 Clostridiales bacterium | reverse complement strand
CACGTCATTCGGCACATTTTTCTCCCTCCTTTTGGATGGATCAGACCAAACGCCGCCCGATGGGCGGCGCGCCGCCAGACCGGAACGACCACGGCCGCCAGACCACTACCTGCGTGGCGGCCAAGAGCAAGCCGGCCGCCCCCCAACCGAGCAACGACGGGCCGCCCCACCATCCAGGCGCGGCGACAACCGCCGCGCCCGCCAGGATCGCGTAGCCGCCCGCCCGAACGGCGGCGTACCAACGACTGCCGGTCACGGCCGGCGACACCGTGACGCCAAGTCCGCCGGTCATGCCGTGCCAACCGCCGCACGAACCGACCGCCCAAACCGCGGCCCAACCGGCGGCGGCAGGTCCGGCGAGCGCCGCCGCCCACGCGGCGGGCGCAACCACCACGACGACCGCCGAGCCCATGACGATCCGAACGCCGGGGTTTCTCCATCCTGCGGCAATTAGGCGGACCATCGTGCGGCCAATAGCCGCGCCTATGCCGAATAATACACCGTAAATGATGTCACAAATGCAACCGTGCCCTGTTTGTCTCATCGTGCTTTAGCCCTCCTTTCCTCATACACTCACACAAAACAGGCCCCGCCCGAAGGCGGGGCACGCGGAAACCGGCCCATGAGAGCCGGTTTGAATTGCCGTGAATTTGCTCGTACTGGGGGGCGGTTCGGGTTCTGGACTCATTTTCTCACCACGGGGACTGCTCGTCAAGCGGTTACGGTTAATTCGGTTGATCCCGCTACACCACGCCACGCTTGGGGTTGAGGGTGGTTGAGGAAACGTTTTAGCGAGTTTTTTGGCCGAATCTGTGTGACGGCGATCCTAATGACTGTGCGATACGCCGTCGTTCTCACGAACGGCGCGGGGCCGTACCCGCATATCCACGATTCGCGTGGTCGGGCCGGCCGTCACCACCTCCGGAACCCGCACGGGGGCCGTTCCTTCTCCCCCTTCCTTCGCGGCCGGCGAGCGCTCCCCCAGGGCCTTCTCCGCTTTTGCCACGGTTTTACTCAGTCCGAGCGCCCGCACCAGATCCCGGCGAATATCTCCGCTGGCCGACACCTGCGCCGCTTCAAGGTCGGTGCTGGTCCTTCCGAGCAACGCGTCGGCGACGGCCTGCTTTTCCAGGACAAGGCTCCGCAACGCGCTGTCGATGGTGGGGGCGCCGTTCTCCGTCCCCTGCATCTCGAAGAACACGGCGGTCACGGATTCGCTCGTCTGCCCCACGCGGTGGATCCGGTCAAAAGCCTGGGCAATCGACGTGGCCTTCCAGGGGCAATCGACAAATGCGACGACATCGGCCGCGGTGAGGGTGAGACCGAGCCCGGCCGTGTCGGTCTGCCCCAACAGGACCCGCACGCCGGGATCCTCCTGGAAGCGGCGGCGGGCAGCTTCCCGCGCCTCCCCGGTCACGCTGCCGTCGATGGTGACCGCAAGGTCCCCCAAATCGTCGGCGAGCGACCCCAGGAGGGCCAGATAATCCGCGTACACTACCAATTTTCCGGTGCCGGCCTCCAAGTGGTCGCGGACCCACTCACTGACCGCCGGGGTTTTTCCAGTGGCCGCGATCTGCCGAAGCGCCCCTGGCAACATGAGATCAATGGGTGCCGTGGCCTGCAGCGGCGAGGCGTCGGGGCGATACTGGGCGCG
>DAHVOH010000241.1 GCA_027318915.1 Clostridiales bacterium | reverse complement strand
GACCGCCAAAGCCGAGACATTCTGCACAAGCAGACGACCGCCCTGGTCTCCACCCTCCACGCGAGGGGGTGCAGACGGTGGTCATCGGCGGCGGCCGGATCTGCGGCAGCGGGTGGACTACGGCCCCGCCGCCAACCAACGCATCCACCAGATGGGAGCGGGCCAGGCCGGCGGGATAGTCACACCTAAGGCCGAGCGTTTGGGGATGTGCATGGTGCCAGGATGAGGCGTACATGTCCCAGGAGTGGCCCCGGTGTGGACATCGGCACAAGCCGCGTGGTCGCGTGTATGCCTGTCCGGCCTGCGGGTTCCGCTTTCACCGAGATGGCGTCGGCGCGGTCAACATCCGGCGCAAGTATCTGGGCTTAAGCCCAGTAGTCGGGGCGATGGCGTCCCCCACGGGCGTGCGGTGGCACCCCCACCGGCGCGTCCGCGTAGCTCGCGATGAGCGAGAAAGAATCCCTGCGCTTTAGCGCTGGGGAGAACGTCAAGGGGTCCTTACCGTACCCGATGCATCGTGGAGATGATGCTTGGAGCCATATCACGGCGCGCCGGAAGCGGTTGCGGTGCCAAGCGGGACCAGGCCGTGGCGGCGCTGGCGCAGCAGCTGCAAACCATCCTCTTTGCTCTCAAGCGGTTTTGGTCCGGGTCCGGCGAGACGCCGCGTGTGTCATCGCCGCCGGTCGGGCCTTCGTGGCGGCCCCGAGGGGGAGTGGCTTGGCCACGGTCGGGCCCTTCGAGCCCGTCAAGTTCCGGCGCTGGGCCACAGCGCCGTGGGGACCGGTGTGGCGGTGGATCCCGGCAACGATTCTGTGTGCGCGCCGGTTCGTGCGACCCGCCAGGGGCATGGCGCCGACTTGGTGGGTGAGGCGTCCCGCCACGATGTGAAAAGACGGTTGGTGCCGGAGTGCGTGGCCCGGGAGGCACGCATCGGGGTTTTGGCTTGCCGGACAGGGAGCTTCCGGTGTCCATGCGGGTTCATGGGGTGTTTTCGAAACGCGTGTCGGTCTCCTTCCCGCACGGAACCCAGTGCGAGCCGGGTCTGACATCGTTTCGGCAGGCCGTGCGGCGGGTGGGCGCGGAACTTGGGTATTGGCGCCGCCTGGTGCCGCACCGAGTGCCGTGGAACTGTCTCACGAAGGGCGTGGACTGGACGGCCCGTCCCGACCGTCCCATGCCCACAGGCATCTGTGTGATCGCGTTGCCCGACGGTCGGACGGGTGTGTTGCCGGGGCTCGCCTTGGTCGTGGGCCGGGCGTCGGGGAATATCCTAGCAGCCCGTGGGGTTAGTGGATTGGAACACCGATAGCGGTCCCGGCCGCTGACCGGTTGCGACGTGCCCCTGAGGGGAACACGGGGTGGCTGGACCGAGAACCGGCCGGGGACCCTATGCTCCCCAGGCCAACCGTCCCCGCCGCCCGGGGACCGTCAACCGGTCCGCCCGCCGGAGGATCCGGGCCAGGTTCGCGACCGCCCAGGGAAACCGCCCTTCGGGATCCACCTGGGCGAGGCTCCGCAGGAGGAACTGGCGACATCCTTGGACCGTCTTGAGAGACCCAATCGCCGGCTCCACCGAGCATTGCCGCCGCCGGTACCGGCGGCGCCCCGCTTTCGTCCGGAGATACCGGCGCATCCGATCCTTGCCTGACAAATGCTGGGGGATCCG
>DAHVOH010000240.1 GCA_027318915.1 Clostridiales bacterium | reverse complement strand
CGGGTCGCCCACGCGTCATATCCGCTGCGGGAGACCTGCCACCGCTGACACCTCGTCGTGACCGAGACGCGGAAGCGCTGGGCGTGCATGACGGCGACCCTGCCTGCTGGCCGTGGGCGACGAGGCGCCTCGCTTTGTTTCGAAGGGTGTTGTCCGCTCCCAGTCCCGCCGCCGCTGGTCATCCGCGCGGCGGTGGCCCGGTCCCCCAAACGGCTCATCCGCGTGCTGGCGGGTTGGCTCCCTCCACCGGTAGAAGGGTCTGGCGGGGTACACCGAGCTCGTCGGCCATCACGCGGGCTGGCTTCGTCTGACGGGCTACCCACTCCACCGCCCGGGCCGTACAGTCCGCATCATATTGTTGCCGTGTCATCCGGTTTCACCGCGTTCGGTGGATGGTCGATCAATCCCCTTTTCAGGTTGTCCACGATTCCAACCTAACTCCAATCGTGCGCACTACGAGTGTACGGGAGTCCACGTAAGCCCGTCGTTGGTGGTTTTCCAACGATACCCGTGATAAGCCATAACGATAGTCGTGGCTCCCGACGTGGTCCACGACAGACCTGCGGCGGAGCCTGATCTGCGGGGTGACTCGCTATGCCACGTCAGCCCGCCGTTGGTCGTGACCCACAGCATAGCGATGGTGCCCGGCGCCCCCACTTGGCCATAGTAGCCAATCAGCAACCCATCGTCTGGACTGACAAACCCAGGAGGATCTAACACGAACGACTGATTGGAACGCGCAGACGTCATCGACAAGGACACAGCGCTCCAATGACGACCGCCGTCCGACGTGGTGTACAGTTCCGGGCGAGCAGGCTGACTCGTTGCCCACTGGGAGCCCGTGAGCCAGCCTTTCATCGGATTGACGAAACTGACGCCCGTCTTGTACCCGGTAGTTGGCAGTTGACCTTCCCCCGCCCTCGGGTTCGTGCTCGCTATGGATGTCCAGGTGCGCCCGCCGTTGGCGGTTCGTTCCAACCTCGCACCCTCGGACCCAGCGGCCGCCCCCATGGGGACGAGATCCCACCCCAGTTTGGTGGTGAGATACGAGAGGATCCCTTGTCCCGGCCCAAACCCGCTGGGAGCACTGATGTGATTGGGCAAGAAGTAAGCTGCAGGCAACTGATACCCGCGCCCAGGCAATGTCACCGTGCCACAGCCTGATAGCACCCAGACACTCAATGCCAGTGTGCCTAGTAGAGAGGCCTGGAAAATAGTCCTATGGGGCACCCTATTGAAGTGGCCCAGGCGTGTGGCCGACTTCCCCGGATTCCTCTCGAAGGTTCCCCGGTTTTTCGTCCTCTGGAGGCAATTTCCCCGGGGAACAACCGACTTCGACGCAACCGAGGACCCTGTGCCGCTATTGGCTGCGGGAAAGTCCGCAAAAGGCCGACCATCCGCTTCTGGTTCGTGTACTCCGCTGGGTGGGCTTCCCGTTGCGTCTTCGTTAGCCCCCCATGGCGGGTCAGGTGGATCCCATGCCGGTGCCCCAGTTCCGTCCATGTTCATTCCACCTTGGCCCACAGCATCCGACCGGCCGCCTGCAGGGTCGCCCCTCCCGAAGGTACCGTAGACCCCGGCCCCCGGTATCTCCGGACGGTCCCGGCCAGACCCAAACTGCGCCGCCGGCAAGACCCCGCCCGACTGCACCGGCCTGCCCACCGTGCCGGTGGGGACCTCCCT
>DAHVOH010000023.1 GCA_027318915.1 Clostridiales bacterium | reverse complement strand
AGGCGACGAAGCGGCACCGCCATCCCCCGTTCGGCCATCACCTCCGCAACGGCCGTGCCGAGGCCACCCATCACCGTGTGGTTCTCCATGGTGACCACACCGCGACGGACCCGGCCCAATGTCGTCACGACCGTGGGGTCGGAAAACGGCTTAAGGGTCGACACGTGCAGGTGCGCGGCCGACACACCCCTCTCGCGCAGGACGGCCGTGGCTCGCATCGCCTCTTCGGTGCAGATGCCGGTGGTCAGGAGGGCCACGTCGTCCCCTTCCGAGACCACGCGGGCCCGGTTCAGCCGCAAGCGGTCCCCGGCCGGAAAGAGCCGCGGTATCTCCCCCCGCAACATGCGCACATACACCGGCCCCGGGACCGGATCGACGGCGTCCAACACCGACTCCACGTCGGTGGCGTCGCCGCATTCCACCACGGTGAGGTTCGGCAACGCCCGCATGACCGCCACATCCTCAATGGCCTGGTGGGTCACCCCGCCCGGCGTCAGAATCCCGGGCAGAAAGCCGAACATGCGCACCGGCAGATTGGGGTACGCAATGGACATGGCGATCTGATCCAAGGCACGCCGGTACATGAATACGGCAAACGTGTGCACGAAGGGGCGAAAGCCTTCCCGGGCCAGTCCCCCCGCCACGCTCATCATCGCCTGCTCCGTCATGCCCATGGACAGAAATCGGTCGGGATAGGTGTCGCGAAACAGGTCAATCTCCGTCGAGCTGGTCAGGTCGGCGGACAGGACCAGCACGTCGGGCCGGCTTCGCGCCCATTCCACCAGGTTGCGTGCATGCACGCGGGTCAACAGTTCCACCGCGTTCAACTCCCTTCTCGTGTCCCGGACGCATGGAACCTCACGGTCACCAGGACGCCAACTGCGCGGCGTAGCGGGATCGCTCCGCCTCATCGCGAAAACGGACGTAATGCAGCTTCGGCGCGCGGGCCTCCAGCAGGGGAAGCCCTTGCCATGGGCAGCTGCGAGCCAGAACCACCAGGGGACAACCCGGCTCCGGGTTGTCGGCCGCCGCGGCCAGCGCCCGGACGTCGTGAGCGTCCACCTCGCGCACGGTCGCTCCGAATGCGGCCACCTTGGCAGCCAAATCCCCCACATCCATCACGTCCGACATCCGGCCGTCGCACTGCTGACCGTTGACGTCCACATAGACCCGCACATTGTCCAGATGGTAGTGGGCCATGATCTCCAGTGTTTCCCAGGTCTGTCCCTCCTGCCATTCCCCGTCCGACAAAAATACCCAGTTCAGGCCGCTCTCCCCGTGAAACCGCCGCGCCATCGCCACCCCGACCGCCTGCGCCATGCCCTGCGCCAATGAGCCGGTGGTCAGCTCCATGCCGGGAGAATGTTCGGCGCCGATCATTTCCACGGTGCTGCCGTCCTGATTGAATTGCTGAAGTCCCTCCTCCGCCATGCGACCCACCTCCACCAAAGCCGCGTACAGCACCAAGGCATAATGGGCCGGCGACAGAAAGAAGCGGTCCAGGTCGGGCGCATGCGCTCCGTTGTAGGCGGCGCCCGTGCGGTACGGGGCGGCGCCGGGCACCCCGGTGAAAGGCGTGGGCACGGGTGGTGCCAGACTAGGGCCCAAACGCATGAGACGCGTGTACAGGGTGGCCAGCACCTCGGCCGAAGAGCAGGCCTGGCTCAGATACCCGCCGTTGTTCCGCACCGTGTGGTCCAGCACGCGCCGGCGGATGCCGGCCGCGACCCTCTTGGTGGCTGACTCCCAGGAAACGCTTGTTGTCGACTCCGTCATATCATCCGCTCCTCTCTCCACACTCCAAAACTGCTTGCCGCCCGCCCGCGATCGGAGATCGCACTCAGCCCCGCCCGATGGCATCTGCCGTGACGGCACGTCCTGCTTGCCGGAGCGTCGCCAGAACCTGGTCCATCCCGTCGACCTCTCGCCGGCCCAAAACCCATTCGCGCGCCAGGTGCAACGCGGCACGCTCCACCCCGGCCCGGATCGTCAGGTCGGCTATGGTGTCCAGATCGGCCACGTGGGCGAGCCCGATGATCCGCCGCATCATCTTGACCCCGGCAAAGCCCAGCGCATCTTCAAAAACGCGGCGGAGAAGCAGCGCACAAAACGGGTCCGGCCACACGCCGCCCGCGTCCTGCCAATAGGCCGTGAACCGCTCCGCAAATTCTTGCCAAATGACGCACATGGTCTCGGCAATCCAGGCCCGGTACTCCCTCGCGCTCTCTGCGCTCGGCGCATGCCCCGGCTGCGCCAGATACGCAAGGGCCAGATTGCCCAACAACGCGCCGACGTCAAACCCCATCGGGCCGTAGAAACCGAATTCCGGATCGATGACGCGTGTATCATCGGCGGTGACCATAATGGATCCGGTGTGCAAGTCCCCGTGGATGAGCGCCTCCGCCCGGGTCATAAACCGCCACTTGAGGTCGGCAATCTCCGCCTGCAGGCGCCGGTCGCGGCGGATTGCCGCCACCACGTCATCAATCAACGGGTTCCAGTGATTATGGGGATGGTCAACAAAGGGTTCGGTAAACACCAAATCCTCCGTCACCCGGCACAAATGCGGGTTCAGAAACCTTTTCACCCAGCGCTTCTTCTCCCCCGGATCCATCGCCAAGTCGGACGTGAAAAAGAGCGTGGAGGCCAGAAATCGGCCCATGTGTCGACCCAGAGCCGGCAGATCGGCCTGCCGCAGCAGCTCCCCGCGCAGGACGCGATGGTGGCGAAGGTCCTCCATCACGAGCACATGCATGCCGCCGTCATAGTGGTAGACGCGGGGGACATGCGCACGGGTCAGTCGCCGTTCCACCTGCAGGATCCGAAACTCAAGACGAGAGCGGCTGAGCGGCATGGGGAACGATTCGCCCACGGACCTCGCATAGGGCAGCGCCTGCTTGACAATCACCGAGGTTCCCACGGCCGGCGCTCGGACCCGGTAGACAAGATTCACGTTGCCGTCGGCAAGGTCAGAGACTTCCAGATCCGACGACTCGCCCAGCGGCCGTCGCCACACCGGCGTCGACCGCAGGTAGCCGGCCACCAGGTCGACGGACAGTGGATGGTATGCCATCGCCTCCACTCCTTTACGAAACGCTCTATCGGTTCCGGTCGGGGGCGTCCGCCGTGACGGACCGTTCCAGCAACGCCTCCGCCGTCGCCTCATCCGTGACCAGGTGGGTCATCAGCCGACCCGCAAGCGCCCCCCTGAGCGCCTCGGCCTTGTCGGCGCCGGCCGCCACCACCATCGTGCGCGGCATGCGCCGCAGGTCTTCCAGGCCGAGGCCGACCAGGCGCGCGTCGAGGGCGCTGTCCACCGGCGCGCCTGTTGCATCAAAAAACCGGCCCAGAATCTCGCCCACGGCGCCGGACCGCCGCAGATCCCGCATTTCCCAAGGGGTCACCAGCCCGAGTCCCACCAGGGTCGAACTGTCGCTGGCCGGTCCGAGGCTGGCGATGGCCATCTCGGCATGACGGGCTCGCTCCAACACGTCGTGAATCTGGGGGTGGGCCGTCAAGCGGCGACAGGCCTCGGCATCCTCGGCCACAGCCGGCGCGCTCAGCACCACGGCCTCCATCCCGTAGGCGTGCGCCAGGCTGGTCGACAAGCGCAGAGACTTCAAATGCTCCGTGGAGGCGGCGAACGTACCCACCATCTCGACCACTTCGCCGTGGCTTTGACCGGCGGCATACGGCCCCATTTGAGCGATCGTGCGTCCCCAGCCCACGGCGAGCCGACGGATCGCCCCGATCTCGCCATTGAGGTAAAACGCGGCCGCCTGCCCCAACGCCTCGGGAACCGACCGTCTGACCAGCCAGTTGGGCACCACCTGCGCCCAGGCCAACCCGAAGCGTTCTCGGAGCGCCTGTTCCAACCCCACCGATAGTCCCCACGGCGAGTGAATCGACACCTGCACGACCCCGCGTTGACGAGCGCGCTTGAGCAGGCGGCTCACCGTCGCATTGGAGACTCCCAGCCGCTCGGCGATGGCGCGCTGCCCGGTTTCATTGATGTAGTAGTCCCAGGCCACCTGCGCCAGCAAATGCTCATCCGCTGGGGTCTGCCCACTTCGGCTAGGAATGGCCCTTCCTCCTTGCCCATGGTTTCACGCTCTCTGGCGTCTTCGTTGAAATCTCCCACCGGGATCCAGACCGGTCACGAACCGGATCGCAGCCGACCGGACGAGAGCCCCGCCGGCCGGCTGCCCGAGTATCGCCGCGGTTCCCCGTGCGGCGCCGTCGCCGCCCGTCTAGGCTTCCGCCGCCAATGCCTGCCCAAAGTCGGCGATGATGTCGGCGGCGCCCTCGATGCCGACGGAAATGCGCACGATGCTCGGATCAATTTGCACGGCGCGCTTCTCTTCGTCGGACAGTTCGCGATGGGATGCCACCACCGGATGCGAGAGCGTGGTGGAGATGTCGCCTAAGCTCGGCACGAAACGCACCATCCGCAGTCGCCGGATCATGCGCTGCACCGCATCGTAGCCGCCCTCCAGCGACATGGACACGATGGCGCCGTATCCGCGGGCGAGCAGGCATCGAGCCACCTCATGATCGGGATGCGACGCCAGTCCGGGATAATAGACGCGGCGGACGGCCGGCAGCTCCTCCAGACTCTGAGCCAATTGGAGCGCGTTGCCGCTGGCTTTCTCCATGCGAATCGCCAGGGTGCGCCCACCTCGCAGGGCCAGCCAGGCGGCAAAGGGGTCGGGTGTGAATCCCCCGCTGTCGATGAGGCCGCTGGCCGTCCGGATCCGCTCCGCCGATCCCGCCAAGACCCCGAGGATGAGGTCACTATGCCCCCCGATGAACTTGGTCAGGGAGTGCGCCACCAGGTCGGCCCCCCACGCGGCGGGCTGGGCGTGAAACGGTGTGGCGAATGTGTTGTCGATGAGCACGGGCACATCGTGGGCATGCGCCATCCGGATGATCTCGTCCAACGGGCTGACGCGCCCCAAGGGGTTGGAGATGCTCTCCGCCACCAGCACGGCCCGGTCTCCCGTCAAGGCGCGCTCCACCTCACTCAGATCGTGGGTGTCCACCCACTCCATCCGATAGCCCAGTCCGCCCAGGATCTGCCGGCTGATGCCCACCGTGCCCCCGTAAATCTCGCGCGACAGGATGATGCGACCGGGCTTGGGCAGCAAGGTCAAAATGCCCGCTAACAGAGCCGCCGTGCCCGATCCGGTGGCCACCGCCGCCTCGACCCCTTCCAGCTGCGCCAGCCAGGTGGTCAGGGCGTCGAAATTGGGGTTGCCGCCCCGCGTGTAGGAGTACCCGCTCTTGGTTCCCCCCAGCAGCGCATCCACCTCCGCGATGTCATCAAAGGCGTAAACCGAGGTCTGGTAGAGCGGCGGGGCCACGGAATTGGCCGGGGTGGCCGTTTTGATGGCCTCGGCCGCTTTGGTGAAAATGTCCACGATACCACTCCTAGGGGATGCAAAGATTTTCATCGCGTGCACGTCACCTCAAGCGTCTCTTTACGTCACCGAGTTGTCAACAATGTGCCGCCCGCCGCGTCGACGCATCTTCGTCATTGCCCTGGGACGGGCGAAGACGGACAATGACACCACGTCCGTTCCCACCGCCCGCGGCGGAGACGCGTCCGATGAGGAAGCAGGAACCCCGGCCCGTGAGGGCCGGAATCCCCCGGCTTCAGCCGTGGGGAGGATGTCAAAGGACACCACGACAGGAAATGCCCGGCACGGTCGCGAAACCCTGCGCACAGGTGCGCCGTTGTGTAAGGAGTGGACATGAACAGCGACATACGCCTTGAGCGACTGGACCCCGGCCATCCGCTCGTCAGTGCGGCGCTCGACAACATCGACCGGGTGATCGTGGGCAAGCGCGACGTGGCCGAGCGATTGCTCTGCGCACTCATAGCCGGCGGACACGTCTTGCTCGAAGACGTGCCCGGCGTCGGCAAAACCATGCTGGCCAAAACGCTGGCCCAAAGCGTCCAGCTGAATTTCTCGCGCGTGCAGTTCACGCCGGATCTCCTGCCGTCGGACATCCTGGGCGTCAGCGTGTACGACCCGGGGGAACGGCAGTTCACCTTCCGTCCGGGTCCGGTGTTCGCCCACCTGCTCTTGGCCGACGAAATCAACCGCACCTCGCCTCGGACGCAGTCCGCTCTGCTGGAAGTGATGGAAGAAGAGCAGGTCACGGTGGATGGGCGCACCTATCCGATGGAACAGCCGTTTTGCGTGGTGGCCACAGAAAACCCCATCGAATATGAAGGCACCTTCCCGCTGCCGGAAGCGCAGCTGGACCGATTTTTGTTTCGGCTCAAAATGGGCTATCCCGATGCCGAGTCGGAGTTTCGCCTCCTGCAGACGATGCGGCACGACGATCCCTTTACGACAGTGGGTCCGGTCATGACGCGCGCCCAACTACTGGAACTGCGCCAGGCGGCCCGCCAAGTCGACGTGCAAGATTCCGTCCTGCGGTACCTGGGCCACATTGTGGAGCGGACGCGGGACCACCAGCGCATTTACCTGGGCGCAAGCCCCCGCGCGGCGCTGGCGCTTCTGCACGCCGCACAGGCCTGGGCCCTGATGCAGGGGCGCCGCTATGTCATCCCGGACGACATCCGGCTGCTGGCCCCCGACGCGTTTGTGCACCGCCTCATCCCCCGCGGCGGGAGCCGGCGCGACTCCGGCGTGGTTGTCAGTGAAGTGGTCCAGGACATCCTGCAGCGGGTGCCCGCACCCACCAGCGAAGTCCGCGGATGATTGGCGAAGAGCCCACCGCTTGGTGGCAGCCGCTGGGTCGGGCCTTTCCCGTCTACGCTCTTTTAGCGGCCGGGTTGTACGCCTGGGTGCAAGGCGGGGTGTTGGCCTACCATGTCCTGGGGTTCACCGTGGTGCTGGTGGTGCTGGCCATCCTCGCCGGCCTGGCACCTCTGCGCGGGGTGCGGGTCGAACGGCAGCTGCCGAACCATCCCTTGGCGCAAGACGACGCGTTGACCATTCGCCTGCAGGTGGACATCCCGCGCTGGTGGCCATGGACCTATCTGGCCATCTACGACGGCGTTCCGGAAGGGTTGGGATCCGTTGCCCTGGCTCACTTCCTGGTTTTCCCCTGGCTGGACCGCCATCTCTCCTTGGACTACAGCATCCCCGCCGTCACCCGCGGCGTGTATCGCTTTCAGCACCTGACGGTGGCGTCGGGGGACTTGTTCGGATTCTTCGTCCGGCGCCGGTCCTTCGAGTGGGTCCAAGAGGTGGAGGTTTGGCCCGCGCGCATCGGGCTGTCGGCTGTTCACGCGCTGCCCCGGGAATGGCAGGGAGATTTGCGTCTGGCCGCTTTGCAAATCAACGAGTCCAGTGAACTGCGCAGCATCCGCGACTTTGTCCCGGGCGACCGCCTGAGCCGCATCCATTGGCAAACCACCGCCCGCACCGGATCCTTCAAGGTCAAGCAATTTGAGCCGTTGACGACGCCCTCGCTGAGTGTGGTGGTGGACCATCCGGGAACCTTCACGCCGCACCAGTTTGAGGTGGCGCTGCAGGCGGCGGCGTCGCTGGTCGAATACAGCCTGGAACGGGGGCAGGACGTCGGGCTGGTTTTGATGGGACGCGATCTGGTGGTCGAGCCCGGCGCCGGCCAAATGCAGCGGGCGCTGCTCATGCATGAATTGGCCGCGGCCCGGTGGCGCCCCGACGCCGTGGAACCGGTCTTGAGCTTCGCTGGCCAGCGCGCTGTGGCGGCCACCGTCCTCATTACCGGACGCGCCCCCAACGCCGTGCGCCTCAGGCAGACGCACATCGCTCTGGTGCTGCACGTGGGTCGACGCGAGACTCCGGTCTCCTTGGAAACCTTGCAGGACTTGCCCCGCGTTTTGAGCTACGGAGGGCGGCTTTGATGACCAGAGAGATGGACCGCGCACAAACATTGGCGCTGGCCGTGTGGCTGACGGCCCTCATCTGGCCGTACACGCATTCGGGGGGGTTTCCGCACCCGTTTTGGCTCAGCATGCTGCCGGTGATGCTGGCGTTGACCGAATGGATTCCGCAGCGCCTCGTGGCCATCGGGGCCGGAGCCGCGGCGGTGCTGCTGGAGGTCATCATCCAGCAGCCGGGGCCGCTGTCCGGAGCCACCCTGGCGCGCCTCGCCGCCCTGACGCGCCAATTGGGACTCGAGAATCCGGCCGCGTGGGTTCACATGTCTCCGTTGCTGGGCTTGGTCCTCATCCTGCTGGCGACGGTCCTGGGCTGGCTGGTCTTTCGGCAAGCCGAGACGCGCCAGCGCATTCTCCTGCTGTTCGTGCTGGGGATCCTGGTGCTGGCGGTCAACCATGTCTACTGGCAGCTCTCGGCCGAGGCGCCGCTGGCCGCCTACTTATTTATCGGTCTCTGGCTGTTGGCCGAAGCCCATCTCAGTGAAATGGCCGGCCGCACGCCACGAACGCCGCGTCCTCCGTGGTATGGGCTGGCTGCGGTGATGATGGGGCTGCCGTTTCTGATCGGCTGGAATACGCCGGCCGGCCCAAGTCACGTGCTGCATCCCACCGGGATCGGGGCCGGCGGCCTGGGTGCCGTGGGAGCCTCTCACCATTTGGGCGGGGGCGGTCTCGGCGACGCCACCACCGGGCTTGGCATCGGTGACGCCTACATCAATCATGCGGTCAAGCCGTCGCTGCAGCCCGTGCTGTCCGTGACCGGGGTGCCGCAGCCGGCTTATTGGCAAGAGGCCGTGTACACCACGTTCAGCGGCACCACGTGGTCCGCCGCCCACGGCCCCGCCTATCCCTACGACGTGGGCGAATTCGCTCATCAATTTTTCCCGCCCGATGTCGGCGGCTTTCCCACCACCACCTGGACGGGGTCGTTCACCATCCTGCAGGGCGGCGGCAAAAGCCGCATCGTCGTCTATACCGGCACGCCGGTGGAAATGGACAGTGCGTCCAGTCTGACGCCGGGAACGGTCTATCCCGACCGCGATCAGGTCAACAGCCCGGGCTACAGCTACTACAACCTCACCATGCAAGTGCCGGATATCAACTGGCTGGCCGTCGCGGCCGCGACCAGCGCACCGGCGCCGGCCGTGTTGGCCCCCGACCTGCAGCTGCCGGCGTCCCTGTCGCCCAAAGTGGCGGCGTTGGCGCGCAGCGCGACCCAGGGCGCCCGCTCCCCCTGGCAGCAAGCCGAGGACATCAAAACCTACCTGGACCAGCATGAGCACTACAGCTACGATTTCAAAGCGGCGCCTTCCGTCGACGCGGTCAACCAATTTCTCTTCGTGACCCACGCCGGCTACTGCGACCAATTCTCGACCGCATTCATCATGATGATGCGGAGTCTCGGCGTGCCGGCGCGGTGGGTGGTGGGCTACGCACCGGGCACCTGGCAGCCGCGGTACCACGACTACCTGATTCGCGCCGTCGACGCCCACTCATGGGCGCAAATCTATGTGGCGCCGTACGGCTGGATTCCCATTGATCCCACCCCCGGTTTCACCATCCCTGGCATCCAAGGGTCTTCCACCCCGCTTGTCCACACCCATTTCGGCATCCGTCCGCCGATTCCCCCGTCGCTGTCGCACCGCCTTCCCCGCACCCGGCTGCCCTCCGTGACGACGGTGGACACGGGGGGATTCAACCCCTGGCCCTGGGTGGCGGCCGTCCTCATGCTGGGCCTGGCCGCCGTCCTGTTGCGGCGTGGACGACGCCGCCGGGCTCGCCACGAGCAATTGTGGTCGCTGCTGCGTCAGTTGAGCTGGCTCACGCAGCGGACGGGCGCCGACGCCCAAGCCGCCACCCTCCGCGATCGGGTTCTCAGACTGCCGTCGGAGCTGCGGCCGTTGGCGCTGCCGGCGCTCGTCGTCCTGGAGCGCGCGTGGTACGCCGGGCAAATGCCGGCCGACGCCGAGTGGACGGAGGCCCTCACCAAACTTCAGCAGGCCCGTCGCCAAGCGCTGGGCTTGTGGATCCGTCGGCGGGCGGGGTGACGTCGCGCGGGCTGACGCGAGGAGGTGAGCGTCCGGTGAATGAGACGGTGACCGATCTCGATGTGCGGGGGCAGTGCTGACTCGGCCCCATCGTCAGCGTGACTGACGCATTCCGGCACCTGTCGGCCGGCCAGCGGCTCCGGATATGGACCGACAAGTGGTCAGTGGTTCGGGATCTGCAGGCGTATGCCCACACCACCGGCCATGCCTATCTGCAATGGGCCGAGGATCCCGAGGCGCCCGGAACCTGGCGGGTGCTGCTGGCCAAGCGGCCCGCGCCCCCGTGACGGGCTCCGTGCCGGATCCGTTTGACACGCGCCGGCACCGGGCTGTTGCCCGCCAGCCGCCGCCGGGCCACCTTTCGGAACCGTCTGGTCGGGGCCGGACGCGGACCGCGGCGGTGCCGATCCGCCATTGCTGCGCGAGCCCGGGCCGAAATCGGCGGGGCGCCGCATGGCGCGCGCCCGGCCGCATGTGCGACAGGCCGCTGCGCTCCCGTGGGGCACGTTTCGGCAGAAGAAAAACCGGAGCGCGGCTCCGGCTGATTATGATTCCTGAGGCACCCGGTGCCCGCGCGATTCCAGGTAGCGCTCCAATTTCCGCTTCACGCGCTGCAGGGCGTTGTCGATGGACTTCACGTGCCGATTCAGATCGCCCGCAATCTCTTGATAGGAACGTCCATCCAAATAAAACATCAACACTTTCCACTCCAGATCCGACAGGATCTCTCCCATCTTCTCCTCGATATCGCCAAACTCTTCGCGGTCGATAATCAGGTCTTCCGGATCGGTCACCTTGACTCCGGACAGCACGTCCATGAGCGTCCGGTCCGAATCCTCCTCGTAAATCGGTTTGTTCAGCGACACGTAAGAGTTGAGGGGAATATGCTTCTGACGGGTGGCGGTCTTGATGGCGGTGATGATTTGCCGCGTCACGCACAGTTCCGCGAAGGCCCGGAATGACGACAGCTTGTCGCTCCGAAAATCGCGAACGGCTTTGTACAGGCCGATCATGCCCTCTTGGATGATGTCCTCGCGGTCGGCGCCAATCAAGAAATAGGAGCGGGCTTTGGCCCGGACGAAGTTGCGGTATTTGTTGATCAGGTACTCCAACGCTTCGATGTTTCCGTCGCGAGCTTCCAGCACAATGCCTTCGTCAACCATTTCGTCATAGTCCTGGAATCTCCGGGGACTGACGCTCACCGCGATCCCCCTCCATTCCATATGCTCCAAAACCGGCCTGGCAGGCCAACCGATCAAAGTGGATTATATTATGTGGCCTTCCGTGGCTATGTGGCAAGACCAAGTTTGGGCGCCTAGCTTCGCTGCCTCAAGACTTCGTAAGCCAGCACGGCCGTCGCCGCCGCGACATTCAGAGATCCCACCCGTCCCCGCATGGGCAGACGCACCGTCCCGTCCGCGTGGCGCACCACCAGCGGGCGGATGCCGCGGCCCTCGCCGCCCACCACCAGTGCGACCCCGCCGCGCCAATCCACCTCGGTGTACAGGACCTGACCGTCGGGCACCGCAGCCCAGATGAACAATCCCCAAGCCTTCAGATCTTCCAAGGTTCGAGACAGATTGGTCGCCGCGACCACCGGCACCCACGCCAGCGCGCCCGCCGACGCCTTCATGGCGGCCGCCGACAAAGGGGCGCTGCCGTGCTTGGGAATAACGACGGCGCCGGCGCCGACGACGTCGGCGATACGAGCGACCGCGCCCAGATTGTGCGGGTCCTGCACCCCATCCAGCACCAGCACCAGAGGATCCGGTCCGCTCTGCACCAGACGCTCCAATTCCTCCTCCGGATGGAGTCCCACCGCCGCCACGACGGCTACCACGCCCTGATGCACGGCGCCGGCCGTCCATTCATCCAACCGGCGCCGCGGCACCCGGTGGACGGGCACCCCGAGGCTCGCCGCCCGGGCCGCCAAGCCGCTGAGCGGCATACGGGCGGCCAGCGTGTCCTGGACATAAAGTCGTGCGAGCGGCTGGCCGGCGCGGAGCGCCTCCAGGACCGGATGGCGGCCGTATATGTAGGGGTCGCGGTCCCCGGCCGACCCCTCGCTCTCATTCACGAGATGCGGTCCCGGGGATGAACCACCGTCCCCTCGACCCTGTCCTCCACCACGTAGCCTTGGGCCCAGATGGCGTCCCGCAACTGATCCGCGGTCGCCCAGTCGCGAGCCATTCGCGCCTGGGCCCGCCGGCTGACCAACGACGCCACGGCTGCCGGCAAGGAAGCCGCCGGCGGGGACGGCGGATCCAGCAGACCCAGCGCCTGATCCGCCACCGCCAGATTGCGGCGGGCGAAGCCGCGGGCCGCTTCGCGATCCGGTCCCGGCGCCTGGACCATGCTGTTGGCCGCCCGCACCATCTCAAACACCTCGGCCCAGGCACGCGCCGTATTGAAGTCGCCGTCCAGGGCATCGAGCAGCCGGGCGGGAAAGTCATCCAGCACCTGGCCCGCCTCGCCGCCGACGCGGCGCCGGGGCGGCTCGGCGTCGTGGACCTGGGACCAAAGACGCACGATCCGCTCGCGGGCCCGGCCGAATTCTTCCAGGGCGTTCACCGAGAATTCCAGCGGCGACCGGTAATGCACGGAGAGCAGATAGCCGCGCACGTTGCGGGCTCCGTAGCGGTTGATAAGGCCGGCGAGATCCTGCCCGTTGTCCAGCGATTTTGACATCTTGACCCCGTCGGTGGTGACCAGCCCGTTGTGAACCCAGAAGCGAACATGGGACGGGACATGATAGCCGGCCTCAGACTGCACGCGTTCATTCTCATGATGCGGAAACACCAGGTCGACCCCGCCGCCGTGCATATCCAGCACATCGCCCAGATATTGATGCGCCATGGCTGAGCATTCCACGTGCCAGCCCGGGCGTCCCCGGCCAAAAGGGGATGCCCAAGCCGGTTCTCCCGGCTGTTCTCGCTTCCAAAGAGCAAAGTCGCGCGGGTCGTCCTTGTCCGGGTTGATGTCGAGCCGCGCGCCCGCCCGCATCGCCTCGGGATGCCGGCGCGCCAAAGCGCCATAATCCGGCCGGGACGCCACGCGAAAGTACACGTCGCCGCGACGGGCATAAGCGACCCCCTGGCCTAGCAGGCGGCCAATCAGCTCGTTGATGGCCTCAATATGTTCGGTGGCGCGCGGCATCACGTCAGGAGGGCGGACGCCCAGCGCGTTCATGGCCTGGAAATACTCCGCCATATGTTGGGCGGCCAAGGCGGCGACCGAGACGCCCTCGTCCGTCGCCCGTTCAATCAACCGGTCATCCACATCGGTAAAGTTCTGGACCAGGGTGACCACGTAGCCACGGCGCTCCAAATGGGTGCGAATCACATCCCACACCACCGAGGGCCGCGCATGCCCGATGTGCGGCGCCGCATAGGGAGTGACACCGCACACATAAATGCCGACCCGCCCCGCGTGCACCGGCTCGAACCGCCGCTCCCGGCCGCGGAAGGTGTCGTAGACCCAAATCTCCCCCGACGCTCTTTCCACCGCTCCTCCTTCGACTCCCCCGCCGCGCCGCACGCCCCATCACGGTCGAACCAGAAAGTGTTTAGAGTCTATAGAGTGAAGCCGCCGCTCGTCAATGGACCGCGCCCAAGCGGCGACGCGAGGCTCCAAATGCCGCCAGAACCACGAAAACCATCCGCGAAGGCGATGCCAGAACCCTTCGTGCCGTCGCCCCGACACCTGTGCGTGGAGCTGGCTGGCCGACAGCCGAAGGCGTCCCATCCGTACCGCGAGCGCCGTCACCCGGCGCACCTGGCCCGGCGTCAGGGCCAAGCGCTGGTCTTTCGCCGCGGCCATCACGCGCGACCGGATGATCGTCGCCTGCTGAAGATGGTCTTGGGCCACCTCTTCCTGGACCCGTCGCAGCATGTCCACCACCCGCGCCGGGGCATGGGTGGCATGCGCCAGGGAGACGGTGAGGACCAGTTCCCGCGCCGCCGTCCGTTTTTGGTAGGAGGAGATGAATCGTCCCGTGGACGCTTGATACGCCCAAAGGATGCCCGCCAGCGCCTCCACGCCGGAGACGGGCTCCGGCGCGTTGATGCGAACGGCGGTGTCGGTCATCCCCGCCGTCGCCAGCGCGTTGACATACATGGCCGGCGTCACCTGGGTCGTGTGGCGCGTCCAGACCCTGAGACCATAGCCCAATCTTTGGGGTACGATATAGACCGCCGTGACGGCGGGGTGGACGACCATCGCCGGCGGAGCAATGCCGTCGAGGAGGATCTGTTCCTGATGGCGGGAGATCAGGGCGATGCGTGTGGCGACTGTCGGTCGGATGTCAAACTGCGCGAGCATCAGCTCGCGCTGACGGGCCGTCAGGTCCGCGCCCAGGGCCACGACGGGATTGGCGGCCCAAGCCGCGGAGCCGGTCACGAAAGAGACTCCGAGCGCCAGGACCGTGATGCCGGTCCGCACCCCCCACCGTCTTCCCATGGGCACCCTCCCCCGACGGCTGGTGCCGCCGTCGCAAACAGCGTCGGCTAAAGCCTGCCGCGCCTATACGCCCACCCGGCGACACACCGCTTGATGCGAAAGGACGGAGACGATGAACTTTCCCACCGACGATGCGGCCCGCGAGGCATTCTTTGGAACCCATGCCGCCAGCTACCGCCTGAGCACCCGTCACGCCCAAGGAGCCGACCTGGACCGTCTGTTGGATCGCCTGGATCTGGCGCCGGAACAAACAGCGCTGGACCTGGCCACCGGCGCCGGTCACGTCGCGGTCCGCCTCGCCCGTCAAGGTCTGGCCGTGCGTGCGGCCGATCCCACGGCGGCGATGCTGGAGCAGGCTCGGACGCTGGCCCGCGAGGCCGGTGTCGCCATCGGCTGGGATCAAACCGCCGCCGAGCATTTGCCCTATGCCGACGGTCAGTTTGACCGGGTGGTCTGCCGGCGTGCCGCCCACCACTTCGCGGATCTGCCGCAGGCTCTGGCCGAAGCGCACCGGGTGCTGAAGCCCGAGGGTCTTCTTGGCGTCTCCGACATGACCGCCCCGGCGCTCTCCATGGCCGCCTTGAACCACTTGGAGCAAGCGCGCGATCCCTCGCATCGTCAGGCCCGAACCCCGGATGAATGGATGGACCTCATCCTGGGCGCCGGGTTTCGCCTGCAGTGGCTGGAGGTCACGGTGGAACCGATGACGCCGGAGCAGTGGCTCTCCCCCGTCCAACCGACGGAGGCGGCCGGCCAGGCTGCCTTCACGGCCATGGCCAGCTGGTCCCCGGCGGTGCGGCAGGCTCTGGAACCGGGTGGCGTGTTCTTGAAATACCGGCTGCTCTTGGTCGCCGTCCGACCGGATTGAAACCGGCTCCACACCCCAGGCGTTGTAGTCCAGGGGAGCGAGAGCACTGAACGTGTCGCGGCGAAGCGTGGGACAGGGAATCTATGCGGCCGTCCTGGGCTTGGCTTTGGCTTGGACCGGTGCCGGCCTGTGGAGCAGCCCGGCCGCCACCCGCACGGCCCCACATCGCGCCCGGCCGGTCCCGACGGTCAGAGCCGTGGCGTGGCTGGGGGCCACCGGGGCGGTGCGTCCCCCGGTCATGACGCTGGCTTGCCCCGACCCGACCGCGGCTTCCTCGTGTCTCATCACGCCGTACGGCACCGTCGGCGTCGGGCCTATGCCGACGCCCACCCCGGTTTTTGCCGGGATGGCCGCGGTCAACGCCACCGGATCATCCGCCTCGGGTCTGTTGTGGCAGATGCCGGTCTATCCGAACGAGTGGCGGTCCGTGGGGACGACGCCGAGTCGCCTCGCCGCCCTGTTCGTGCCCCATGCCGCCGGTGCCAAACCGGCGGCGCAGGTGCAGTTGCTGCGCGCCACGGGTCCCTGGCTGGTGGTTCTGGCCTATGGGCCGCGGCACCGGACCGTGGGGATTGAAACCGTCAGCTTGGTGGACGGCGCGTCCCACGTTTTGCTGACGCTGCCGGCGGGTCGCCTGAAGTCGGTGACGGTCGGCAGCCATCGGGTGCTGGTGGATGACGGCTTCATTCTGCGCGTCTACCGCCTTCCCGTCGCCGCCCGCCAGCAGCCGTCGCTGGCCATTCTGCCCATCAGCCAAGCGGCGGCGGCCGCCCAGAGCCTGGTCCAAGGCTTTGACGCTGCCGGGGTCGATGTGCCCGGGCTCCGTCACCAACCGCCGAGCGGACCGCATTTGGTGCACTATACGTTGGGCACCTGGGTGCTGCCTTTCGAGGCGCCGCGCGGATGGATGATGGTGCCGCCCAAGTCGGTCGGCCCTCTGACCATCGTCAAGCTGGTCAATCCCCGACACGCCGGACAGTGGGTGGAGTTGCGCGAAGACAGCACGCTCACATTGACCGCCGCCATCGAAGGTCAGGGAGCGTCCGCCGCGATGGGACTGCCCGCGTCGACGGGGACGCGCATCGCCTGGATCTCCGATGTGGCGCTCGCGTTTTCCGCTCCCGCCTCCGGCCGCCGCACCACCGTCAACGGAGTGCTGTACCCCAGTCCCACAGCCGGGACCATGGAGCTGGAGGTGTCCCTTCCGAACCGGGAGAAGGCTCTCGCCACCGACATTCTTGACAGCGCCGGCCTCCCCTATTGATCCACCCGCCGCCTCATGCCAGGGCGTGCCCACCCCGCCACCGGCGCGTCGCTGGGTGGCGCGCCGATCGGACGCGGTGGGAAGCGAGCTGCCCTCACCGCCTGCAGCAGCACCCGACCCCCGAGACAGCACCCCAGCGCCTGGCGCGCACGAAGCCATCCGCCCGGGCGCAAGGCCTCGTCAGGGCGCTCCCGGCCGCGTGTCCGCCGCCCGGCGGGTGCATGCGTGCAGGCTGTCCCGCGGCGCGTCCCCCCGGGGGAGACCGGCGGCCAGTTCGGCGTCGCCGACCCCCAAGGACACGCGCCGCTCCCCCGACCGGGGAGACCATCGCGGCGAGAGCGGCTCTCCGGCGTCTCCGATCCACCCGCTAGAACGCGTCCTGGCCCGTGATGTCGCGGCCCACAATCAACGTATGCACCTCGTACGTCCCCTCATAGGTGTCGACCGTCTCCAGATTGGCGGCGTGTCGGATGGGCCCGTAGTCGGTGGTGATGCCGTTGCCGCCGAGGAGTTCCCGCGCCATGCGGGCCACCGTCAGCGCGGCCCGGGTGTTGTCCCGTTTGGCCAACGAGACCTGTTGATAGCGCAGGCGACCGCTTTGGTACAGCTGGCCCAGCCGGACGGCCGCCAGGTGGCTTCCCGCCACCAGGCTGGTCATATCCACCAAGCGCTCCTGGACCAGCTGGGTCGCCGCGATCGGCCGTCCAAAGGCCACCCGCGAACCCGTATACGCCAGCGCTTCGTCCAGGCACGCGGCCGCGGCGCCGACGGTGCCCCACGCAATGCCGTAGCGCGCTTGCGTCAGGCAGGACAAGGGGCCGGACAACCCCGCTGCGTCGGGAAGCCGGTGATCCGCGGGAATCTCCACGTCGTCCAAAAACAACTCCGACGTGACCGACATGCGCATGGAGGCTTTGGTCTTGATGTCCCGCGCCGCAAAGCCCGGTGTGTCCGTCGGCACCAGAAAGCCCCGGATGACGTCGTCCTCGTCCTTGGCCCACACCACGGCCAGCTGAGCCAGGGAGCCGTTGGTGATCCAGCGTTTGGCGCCCGACAGCACAAAGCCGCGGTCCGTGCGCCGAGCCCGGGTGCGCATGGCGCCGGGATCAGACCCGGCATCCGGTTCGGTCAGGCCGAAACACCCGATGACGCGCCCCGCCGCCATCTCCGGCAGATAACGGCGCCGCTGCTCCTCCGAACCCCATCGGTAGATGGCGTACATCGACAGGCCGCTTTGCACGGAGGCAAACGACCTAAGCCCCGAGTCCCCGTACTCCAGCTCACGCATCATCAGGCCATAGGCGGTTCCGGAAAGCCCGGCGCCGCCGTAGCGCTCGGGCAAGGAGGGGCCGAAGAGACCCAGCGCCGCCATCTCCCCGATCAATTCCCGCGGAAATTCGCCCGCCTGCCACAGGGCCCCCACGCGCGGCAGAACATTGTCTTCCACAAAGCGCCGCACGACGTCGCGCACCTGCAGTTCGTCGGGCGTCGCCTCAACATCCAACTCGTAAAAATCTGTGGCCTGACTCACCGCTTGCCCCCGCTCTCTCATTGGATGACGCCGTCCCGGCGCCAAGCGGCCATTTCCGCCGCCGTGTGACCCAGCTGGCCCACAATCTCTTCCGTATGCTGTCCCAAGCCCGGCGGCGGGACCGTCGAACCCACCCGGCCATCACCGGCCCAGATGGGTGATCCCACCATCGGCAATGCGCCCAGCCGGGGATGGGTCAGAGTGACCACCGCGCCGGACGCCGCCGCGGACGCCATCGCCTCCGCCACCGTGCGCAACGAACCGGCCGGCACCCCCACCGCATCCAGGCGCCGCTGCCATGCCGCCCGCGGTGCGGTTCCCAGGCGGTCATTGATGAGCGACGTCAGTGCATGCCGATGCAGGACTCGGTCACGATTGTCGCGAAAGCGGGCGTCGTCGGCAAGCTCCGGAACGCCCAGCACCTCGACCAGATGCCGGAATTGACGATTGTTGCCGACGCCGATGGCCAAAGGACCATCGGCCGCGTCAAACACGTCATAGGGAACCAGTTGGGCATGGGCATTGCCCCAGCGCCGCGCGGGCTCCCCGGTCAGGAGGTGGCTCTCGGCCACATTGATGAGAGCCGCCCACTGCGCCTCCAGCAGAGACACCGTCACCAACGCCCCTTGCCCGGTGGCGCCGCGATGCAACAGGGCGGCTTGAATGGCGTTGGCCAGGTAGAGCCCGGTGACGATGTCCGTGACCGCCACCCCCACCTTGGCCGGATCGCCGTCGGCCGGCCCGGTGATGGACATCAGGCCGCTCTGCGCCTGAATGATGAAGTCATAGCCCGGACGGTCGTCACCCGGCGGATACCCGCGAATCCGCGCCCAAACCAGTGCGGGCTTTTCCTCCCGCAGGGCCAAGGGATCCAACCCGTGGCGCTCCAAGGAACCGGGCCGAGCATTGTCCACCACGACATCGGCCCACCCCAGGACCAACTCGCGAATCAGCGCACGCCCGGCCGGCTGCTGCCAATCGATGGCGACACCGCGCTTGCCGCGGTTCACCGCCAAGTAGTAAGCCGACTCCCCCGCGACGAAGGGTGGACCCCAGGTGCGTGTCTCGTCGCCGCCCCCCGGTCGTTCCACTTTGATGACCTGCGCGCCGAGATCGGCCAACAGCATGGTGGCCAAAGGGCCGGCCAGCACGCGCGACAAATCCAGCACGCGCGTGCCGGCCAGGAGCCCTTGACCCGATTGCCCGGAGGTGGTCATCGCGAGGCGAAGTACCCAAGCGCCAATCGCGCCAGCAAGGCCGTTCCGTAGGCGGTGGCGCCCTGGGCCAGCCCCTCTTGGGCTTCATTGTTGTAGGACATCCCCGCGATGTCCACATGCATCCACGGCGTGTCCCCGGCGAAGGCACCGACAAAGAGACCCCCGGTCTGCATGCCGCCCCCGCGCCCTCCCACGTTTTTCAGATCGGCGATGGGGCTTTTGATCATGTGGCGATAGGCATCGTCAATGGGCAGCGGCCAGACCGCCTCGCCCGTCACCCGGGCGGCGTGCTCCACGGCGGTGCGCAAGTCCTCGGCTTCGGTCAGATACCCCGCATACACGCCCCCCAGCGCCATGGCATTGGCTCCGGTCAACGTGGCGATGTCGACGATGGCGTTCACGTGCCGCTGATGGGCCAGGGCCACCCCGTCGGCGAGCACCAAACGACCCTCGGCGTCCGTGTTCAGAACCTCCACGGTCTTGCCGTCCAGCATCCGAATCACATCGCCCGGCCGCTGCGCATGGCCGCCCGGCATGTTTTCCGCGATGCAGGCAATGCCGATGACGTTCACCGGCGCCCCGCTTTTCGCCAGCGACCGCACCGCGCCCATGACCGCGGCGGCCCCGGCCATATCGCCCTTCATCCGCATCATGCCTTCGCCGTTCTTGAGCGAAAGACCCCCGCTGTCGAAGGTGATGCCCTTGCCCACCAGCGCCAAGGTCCGCTCATCGTGCGGGGCGCCGCGCCACGACGCCAAGAGCATGGCCGGGGGCGAGTCACTGCCTTGGCCGACGGCCAGGATGCCGCCCGCCCCCATCTCCTTCAACTGATCCTGGTGCAGGACTTCCACCGTCACACCCGAGCCGGCCAGTGCCTCGGTCATGAGACCGGCCAAGACTTCCGGCGGCTTGTCATTAGCGCCCAGGTTGACCCAGTCACGCACCAGCTGAGAGGCCAGCGCCGTTTCCACATCCAGGTTGTCGGCGCCGTCGGGAACGACCACCTGCACCGTCTCGACGCCGTGGGCATCGTCCCCGCCCTTGTAGGCCGTGAACCGATACGCGCCGTCCGCCGCTCCCTGAATGACGGCGGGGACAAACTCCGCCGGAACGGGAACGTCCAACGCGACACCGGACACGTTCTTGGCCGCGGCACTCCGCACGCCCACGGCCGCCGCGCGCCGAGCCGCCCGGGCATCTATCCGCTCACGTTTGCCGAGACCCACCACCACCAGCCGCCGTGGCGTCCCCGGAAAGAGCACCACTTTCTCTCCCACCCGGGCACGAAATCCCTGCTCCACGGCGTGAGCCAAACCCGGCCAGTCTCCCCTCGCCAATTCCTCTTCCTCATAAACGCCCAGCACGAGCGCCTCGGCGTCGGGCCGGCTTGAGGTAACGGTTATGGTGGCCATGCTATCGCTTCCTTCCACCCGTCCTTCATCCTTGTTCCGCCATCGGGCACCGCATCTTCTCGCTCGCTCGGCCCGGCGCGGACCGAAGCGGCCGGCGCACATCGCCGCCGCAGGCGTCTTCCTGATGCAGGATGTCCCTCTTCACCATTCCCGATGGAAGGGACCGCCTCCTGCCGCCATCCCCCCGGCGCTCCTCCGGGGGCCGGTGGCGCTTGGCCTCATGGTCCGCCGTGCGGATTCGTCTCGCCCAGGCTCACGCGACGGGCTCCGGTGGCCGGCAGCAGCATGCCGCCCGACAGGGTGACCACGCCCGCCGCGGCAATCGTCACCGGTGCGCCCAGCACCACCGCCACGGCCCCGGCCAGCAGGCCGGCCAACGGCACCCCCACGCCCTCCACCAAGGTTTGCCATGCGGTGACTTGGCCGTAAAGCTCACTGGGGATGGTCCTCTGGGTGAGTGTCGACACCACGATGCCCACGGGAGCCGCCGCCCCGTCGATGGCGCCGACGGCCAGGGTAGCTTCCCACCAGTTGTGGGTCAGCGCCAGCCCCAGCATGCCCAGCCCCGAAAGCACCAGGGTTCCGCTCAGCAGCACGATGGTGCGCAGGCGCTGCACGAGGTAGGGTCCCAGCACGGCCAGCACCATGGGGCCGACGCCGGCCAGCATGCCCACCAGCCCCACGGTCTCCGCGTCCAGATGGAGTTGATGGCGAAAGAAGAAGACCTGCAGCGCGTACACGGCGCCCCAGGTGAAGTTCCAAAATCCCGAGACCAGGGTGCCCACCAGCACCGAGGTGGCCCGCGTGAAGGTGCGCCAGGGCGCTCCCAGCGATGTCGGCCGGTCCTGCACGGGGTTCAGCGCCGGCAGCCAAAACAACGGCACCATCACGGTCAGCATCGCCAAGGCATTCACGAAGAGCGCCCAGGCCACGCCCCAATGTCCGATGACCAAACCGGCCACCGCCGGCGACACATACCACGATAGGTTGAACAACATGGACGTGAACCCATTGACGGCCACGCGGGCGTGAGCGGGCGTCAGACGCTGCACCACCACTTGGGTTGCCGTCCACGACATCAACCCGCCGCCGGTGGCCAAGATTGCGCCCACGTCCACCATGGGCAGCGAGAGACGATGCAGGTTCAACAGCACGCCCAATGTGGCCAAACTCATGCCCTGCACGGCCAGTGACACAAACAAGACGGACCGCACCGCGGTGCGGTCCACGAGGCGCCCCATCCACGGCATCAGCAGGGTGGGGGCATAGGCCACCGCAGCCAGAACCCCCAACGCCGCCGCCGATCCGGTCAGGTCATAGACGAGCCAGGGCAGGGCGAGACGGAAGAATCCGTTGCCCAAGTCCCCCACCGCATTGCCCAACAAAAACCCGCGGAGCGCGGTCGGACTATCGGCCAGCGTGCTCCATCCGCTGGGCCTGCCGCCGCGGGGCTCTCCGGGGCCCTTGCCCGGTTGCATATCCACCTGCCTTTGTTCTCAGGGGTCGAAGCCGCATCATGCGGAGGCCTGCGAGCCCTGCCATCTGGCCATCGGCTGCTGACGCGGAGAGGGGCCTCACGGCCACCGCCGGTGATGCGGGCTCGCGTTGAGGAAACCTCAGAGGCCGCCGTCCTGCGCGGCGCGATGAAGCATGGGGACGCCGAGGTCGTCAGGTGTGGAGGTGAATGCGGTAGGTGGCGCCTTGGTGCACCACTTCGAACGAGCCGAGGGCTTGCTCGGCGTTTTTGATGGACACGTCATGACCCGCCACAAAGCGGTAGGCCTCCGTGTCCAGCAGAGTCAAATGCAGGACAACCCCTTCGAACAAGTCGTGCTTGACGATGATCTGGAGGGTCAGGCCGGGTCCGACCATCAACTCGTGCTGCCAGAACACGTCTGCCTTCCGGGTCTCCTGACGCGTGATGAAGGTCTCCAAATCGGAGAGAAACCCGGAGGGCAACTGAATGCTCTCTTCCCAGAGAGACGCGCTAGCCAACGGATACACCTCCCAAGCGTTCCGCTCCCAGCGTACCACATTCCGGCAGAACTCTCCCGCCGGACCCGTGGCGTCGGTGGCAGACTCCGCGCCGGACGCCCCTCCGGCTATAATGGGGACGGGCGGTGAGCGATGGACATCCCGAATCACGCCGAGCGGGTCGAAGCGTTGCTGGACCGCTATTACGAAGAAGCGGCCCTCGACGGCCCCGATGTGGTCCGCTTTATATCGGACGCTCTGCGCGGGGCGTACGGGCCCGTCGACACGCCTGTGCTGCACGGTTTCTTGGACCGATTGGAAGTGATCCTCCTGGGCAACATTGAAACCCGTTTGGAGGAAACCCCGGGTCGCGGTCAGGACGCCGCCGCAGCCTGGGAGATGGCGCGGCTCGAATTGGCGGAAGCACGGGACCTCATTGCGACCCTCGGTCCGTCAGCTTCTCCCGGCTGAGTCCATCCCCTGCGCGGCCCGGCGCGGAGTGCCCGCAGAGTCGGTGCTGACCGGGCGCCCAGGCGCATAGGTTCTGCCGGGAGGCGAGTCGGGCGCGGCGCGCGACGGCGGTGGGGCTCGCATTGACGGCGGTCATGGTCTGGGCCAGTCTGAAGCTGGGACCGCGCGCAGGTCCCGCGGTATCGGCTCCCGTGGCGCTGGTGGTGGTGGATGCCGGCCATGGCGGTCCCGATCCGGGCGCCGTGGGCGTCGACGGACAGCGAGAAAAGCACATCAACCTGGCCGTGGCGGACGACATCGCCCGCGATCTTCGTGCGGCCGGCATTTCCGTGGTCATGACCCGAAGCGCGGATCAGGCCCTCATTCACCCGTTTTCCGTCCGGGCCGACATCTTGGCGCGCGCGGCCTTGGCCAATGCATCCGGCGCACGCCTGCTCTTGTCCATCCACACCAACATCGAGGGTACCGGCCGCGCTCGCGGACCCATTGTCTATTACCAGGCCGGCCGTCGCGACGCCCTTGCCTTGGCGACCACTCTCGAACAGCAGCTGGCCGTGGCGAGCGGAATCCTGCACCCACCCCGCTCGGCCCACCTCCTGGTGCTGAGCAGCACCCGGGCACCCGCCGCGCTGGTGGAGCTGGGATTTTTGAGTGAACCCGTGGACGCGGCCCGGCTGTCCAGCCCCGTCTATCAGCGCACCCTCGCCCTGGCCATCAGTCGCGCCGTACTCGCCTATCTGGCCGCCACCGGTCCCGGTTGATTCCCAATCGGCCAAGCCGGTCGTGCGGGAGCCTGCGGGTCCGGCGTCGCCTCCCCATCCGCGCTACGGGGTGCTGCGCCTGTATCCCATCCATCCACGAGGCCGGGGAGACGGGACGTCGCGGCGCCGTCGGGCTTGGCCGCCCTCACACGACGAGCCCGGGCGAGCCCGGAGGGAGCCCGCTGTCTCCGGGGGCATTGAAGCCGATCACGGAGGAAAACGGAAGGCAGCTCTGACGCCGACGGTCCATCCCGGTCAGCGGAACGTGGTGTCCCGGGGGAGACCCGTTGCGGCCATCGCAGGAGCCCAAAGGTCTATCCGATCCGGCGGCAAGACGGTCGAACCGTTCGGCATCCATCACCAGGGTAGGATGGTCGGGCGCTTCGACCGACAAGACAGAACCACAATTCCGGACGACCGTTGGCTGTGCCACGTCTTCATCGACGAACGGTATTCCCGTCGCGATTTGGGATCGGCGCCGGTCAAGCGACGGGTTTGGCCTGTCCGCGGCGGCCATCCCGCGTACCGCGCCTGCGGCTTATCGTCCCTTTGCACCATCCATAAGCCCGACGATTCTATCCGACGCCGGGGTTTTGCGACGACGGGGTGCTCGGGGTCGAGGAACTCACCGACTCGTTAACCATCCGATGATTAGGTCCGCGCCGGAGGGGAATGGGCGACAGGCAGGACGCCGCCCATTGGCGGTCATCGGCTGTGTGACCCACGGGGTTGGACGGCCCCGACCATCCCGGTTTACTCCCGGGCGTTCACCGGACTTCCGGGTCGCAGTTCCAGCAGCACCACGGCCAATGCGGCCATCGCCTGCTCCCGTCCGACGACGCCCAGGGAATCTGCCGTCTTGAACTTGATCGACACGGCATCCGTGCCCAACAAGTCCGCGACAACGGCCGTCATGGACGCGCGAAACTCGGCCAGGCGCGGCTTTTCCGCCACAATCGTCAGGTCGGCGTTGACCACGCGCCATCCCCGCGCCCAGACCGTCTGCTGCACTGTTTGGGCCAGCATGAGACTGGACTGACCCGGCGGCACCCGCGCCGGAGGGAACCAGGCGCCCAGGTCGCCGAGGCCCAGCGCTCCCAGTTCCGCGTCCATCAGCGCATGCAGGGCCACATCGGCATCAGAGTCGCCCTCCAGGCCGCGGTCATAAGGGATGGCGACACCGGCCAGGATCAACGGCTGGCCCGGCCGCAGCGGATGCAGATCGAATCCTTGTCCGATGCGCAGCATGGCGCTCACCGCTCCTGCCGCTCCAGCCACTCCCAGTCATCGGGCGTGGTGATCTTGCGATTTTGCGGATCACCGGCCACCACCGCCACCGGATAGCCGAGTGCCTCCACCCAGCTGGCGTCGTCCGTCACCGGCCCCCCCTGCTCCACCAAGGCTCGGCGGATCCAGTCACTGCGAAAGACTTGGGGCGTTTGGGCCAACATGGTGCGAGAACGGGGCAGGGTCCGCTCCACCATGCCGTCGCGAACCAGTTTGACGGTGTCGGAGACCGGAATGGCCGGGATGGCGGCTCCGGTGGTATGAGCGGCCTTGAGTGTGCGCCGGATGAGTTCCGGCGGCACCAAGGGGCGGGCCCCGTCATGAATGGCGACGAACTCCCCCGTCACCTTGGCCATCCCGGCGGCCGTCGACTGCCACCGCTCCTCGCCTCCTGCCGCCAATTCCCACGGCACCGGAAAGTCCTCCAGCCAGGAACGCGCCTCGGTCATCCGGTCCGGTGCCAGCACCAGCACCACGGCGTCCACGGCGCCGGAGAACGCCGAGGCGGCATGCCACCAGAGCGGCCGCCCGCGAAACAGCCGCCAGACTTTGCTCTCGCCGCCGAGGCGGCGTCCCGCTCCCGCCGCCAGCACCATGGCCGTCACCAAGCACTTCACCCTCCGCGTCGTCATCCCCGGGCCCGGAACTGTCCTGCAAACCGGTTCGCCGCCCTCGCCTTGAGACTAGCCATGTATCGGCCAACTGGCAACCGGACGCCAACGCCAAGAGCCCGGAGGCCAGCCCCCGGGCTCTTGGCGCTCCGACCCGCCTACTGGCCGTCGTTGACGGCGGCGGACAACGATGGCTTCAGCTTGGCGAAAATCATGCGGCCCGCGGCCGTTTGCAGCACCGAGGTCACCAGGACGCTCACCGTCTGACCCACGTACTTGCGCCCTCCATCCACCACGATCATGGTGCCGTCGTCGAGATAGGCCACCCCTTGACCCACTTCCTTGCCGTCCTTGATGACGTGGACCACCATCTCTTCCCCGGGCAGCACCACCGGCTTGACCGCGTTGGCCAACTCGTTGATGTTGAGCACCGGAACGCCCTGCAAGTCGGCCACCTTGTTGAGATTGAAGTCGTTGGTCACGACTTTCCCATCCATCACCTTGGCCAGCTTGAGCAGTTTGATGTCCACCTCGCTGGCCGGATCCGGATCCCGCTCGTAGATTTGCACCGGCATCTTCAGTTCCTTCTGGATGCGGTTCAACACATCGAGACCGCGCCGGCCCCGGTTGCGCTTCAAGACGTCGGCGGAATCGGCGATGTGTCTCAGCTCTTCCAAGACGAAGTTGGGGATCACCAGAGGGCCCTCCAGAAACCCACTGGCGCAGATGTCGGCGATGCGGCCATCGATGATGACCGAGGTGTCGAGGATTTTCGGCTTGACGCCTTCGGGCCGGCCGCGCGGCGGGCTCAGCTTGGGCAGCCAGGCGCTCGGCCGCAGCAACTCCTCTTTCTTCCGCGAGCCGACCCTCAATCCCACGTACCCGCAGCCCACGTCAATCGCAATCCGGATCACGGCGCCGACGGTCCCCAGCGTACCGAATGGCTGGCCCACCAGAAAGGCCACCAGCAAGCCAACGATCAGGCCGATGGCCCCGGCCATCAAATCGGCCGGGGGCGTGCGCCCCAACCGCTGCTCCGACCAAATGAGCACGCGCTGTCCGCGCTGCACCAGCCACGGGGTGATCAAAAACGCAATGAGACCGCCGAGCAACAATCCCACCACCGCGTAAGCCCCGACCCGGGTCGCCCCCAATCCGGCCAACACCGGCCAGGACTGCCAAACCGCCCGGTTGTTGAGGACGATGCCCAGCCCCAAAAGTGCACCGAGTCCGGTTAAGATGCGTCGCCAGGTTCTGTCCAACCCGGGTCACCTCCTCCAGATGTGGCTTTCCCTTCGGGCGGCGGAAAAATACCCACAATTTACTATTGCCAATGCGCGTCCCGCCCTCGGGCTTCCCTATCATCTCAGCTTTTAGGCACGGCGCGCTACCCCTCCTGCTGAGAAGCTCCTGATTTTCCGCCATGGGTCCCGGGACTTCCTGGAAGCCCTGGAAATCGCGCCACAATAGCAAATTGACACTGCAAACGGGGGGTCCCTATAATGGGAGCACTTCCAATCGGCGGGAGGGTTGTCATGGAATCGTCGGCTGAACGTTCCGGTCTTTTGCAAGAATTCCAGGCCGTTGCGGATGACGCGCTCATCCGTCACCGCAGCCTTCTGGACGTGATGAGCAAACTCCAGGAGTCTCAGGCCCGCCTGGCCCGAGCCACCGCCATCGCCGTCACCGTCTGTGGCTGCATCACCGTCGAGGCCCAGCGGCAGCGAATTCCCGCCGACGCTGAGCTCGCGGATCTGCATGAGTACGTCCACTCGCATATCCAGGGCGCGTTATGCTCGCGCTGCCGTGAAGAAGTGGAGAGTGAACTGGGGCAGTTGCTTTTTTATCAAACGGCGCTGGCAACCCTGTTCGACATCTCGCTGGAAGACATCGTCACCCGCGATTTGGCGCGACTGAAGACGTTGGGGGTTTTCAACCTGTCCTGAGCCGTCAAGCCGTTCCCGAGCGGGCTGAGGAGTCTACGGAGGCTCACGCCCCCGCATCCACGGTCAGAGGCGCGCCCCTCGCTGCTCCAGGCCCGCGCAATAGCGCGCGACATCGGCGCGGCCGGTCAGGCGCACCACCTCTTGTCCCCGGGCTTGGGCCGCTTGCAGGTGGGTCAGGAGCTGGGGCCTATTATGTTCCGGGAAATGCCAGATGTAGGCAAAGAACTGGCCGTCCAGTCGCTCCGGGCATCCCGGAGCCATGTCGGGGCGCGTGCGGCCGAAGGCGCCGAGCGCCCGCTTGACCGCACGGAAAAGGCACAGGGCCCGAGGAAAATCCAAGAACACAATCGTGTCGGCCACCGGCAGGCGGATGTCCAGAGTGGCTCCGTAGTTGCCGTCGATAATCCAGGCAGGACGGCCGACCAAAGCCTCCTGGACGGCCACCCATTCCGACCGCGGCGTCTCCACCCAGCCCGGCCGCCAGAACAGTTGATCCAGATGGTGGACCGGAAGGCCGGTGATGGTCCCCAGTCGCCGGGCCAATGTCGATTTCCCGGCGCCCGGCGAGCCCACGATCGCCACGCGTTGCATCCGAAGCCTCCCTGATGACGAAGGCGCCTCTGGGCCAGGCGCGTATCGGGTGCGCCGCTCGGCCCGTTGGGCGGGCCGGCGTGCTGCGGGGGGACGGCGGGTTGGGTCGCTGTCGCCCCAGCGCCCCACGGTCCCCCCAAGGCGCCTCCGTGGCGCAGGCTGGCCCTACCGGCGGGTCCCGGTAAGTCGCCAAGCCATGGGCAGGACGCCGGCCGCCGCAGCCAGTTTGACCGCATCGCCGATGATGAAGGGCACAAATCCCAGTAGCAGCGCATGGGCGAAACTGCCTGTGTACAGGGTCAGCCATCCGACGCCAAATCCATAGAGAACCAGCTCCCCGCCGATCATGGCGAGAACGACACGGCGACCGCGGTCCCAACCGCGCTCGGCCAAGTAGCCCAAGACGCCCGACGCGGCGATGAAGCCAAGTAGATAGCCGCCGCTGGGACCCACCAATTGATGGAGCCCGCCGGAAGCCCCGGCAAAGACGGGCAGCCCGACCAGGCCCGCCAGGATGTACACGATTTGGGCCGAAACGCCCCGCCGCGTGCCCAGCACAGCGCCGGTCACCAGCACGGCGAACGTTTGACCGGTCAGCGGCACGGGGGTAAACGGAAGCCGCAGGGACAGCTGGGCGAACAGAGCCGTCAGAGCCGCGCCACCCATCACCAGCAGGAGATCGCGCCAGGCCGTCCGCGCCGGAAACCAGCGCTCGGCGAGCGTGCGGGGCCCAAATACCGAAGCCGTCGACATCACAAGCCTCCTCGAATACGTGTGGGAACGAGACATGGCGGGGCGCTGTGCATGCGCCCCGCGGTCCAGAGTATCATGCCGCATCGAATTTGAGGACCCGCCCCAACGACTGCAAGCGCCCCTCGGTCGGGTCGGGCCGAAACCCGACCGCCGCGTCTTGAGCCCGCTCGGCGGCGCCGTTCCCCCCGTCCCCCCAAGAAGAGACCGATTCCGGCGTCCGGAATCGGTCTCTTCGCGAAGACATCCGCCGGGGTCGGCCGTGTGGCGAACCCCCACCGCCATCCTGCGGATGGGAGTCTCAGAGAGTATTGTCCGCCGCGGGCTTGGACGGCAGACCCAGGGCTTGCAGCGCCGCTTCGATGCGCCGCACGCCGTGCACCTGAATGCGCCCACCGCCTTCCACCGGCGGGGTGAGCGCGCGCTGCAGGCCCAATTGCGCGGCTTCGCGCAGGCGGTCTTCCATCCGCGGAGCCGTCCGAATCTCCCCGCTGAGCCCCACCTCGCCGACAATGACCCAGTCATCCGCCACAGGTCGACCGGTGAGGCTCGAGACGACCGCGGCGGCGACCGCCAAGTCGACGGCCGGGTCCTCGACGGTGACTCCGCCCGTGACCTTGATGTATACGTCCCGGTCATAGAGCCGCTGGCGCCCGTAGCGCTCCAGCACCGCCAGAACCAGCGCTGCTTGGTGCGCGTCGATGCCCGTCACCACCCGGCGCGGCAGACCGACCGCACGGGCCACCAACGCCTGCACCTCCACCAGCATGGGCCGGCTGCCTTCCAGCACGGCCGCCACGACGGATCCGGGAGCGCCTTGGGGGCGCTCGGCCAGCAACGCGCGACTCGGATCCGGAACCGCCACCAGCCCCGCCTGGGCCATGTGGAACAGTCCCAACTCACTGGTCGGCCCGTAGCGGTTCTTGATTCCCCGCAGCATGCGAAACAAGTGCTGCCGGTCCCCCTCGAACATCAGCACCACATCCACCAGATGTTCCACCACCCGGGGACCGGCGAGCGCCATGGACACTGTCTTCATCCCCGATAGGCTCCGGCCATGCCCAGCGACCCTCTCGCCGCTCCAAGAACGCATACGGCCGTTGAAGTGCCGGGCCCGGCAGGGCTTGGCCCCGGTGGCGGTACAGACGGGCGAGCGTCGGCCAGTCGCGCGCATCCGGGACCATGTCATCCGGCATACGGGCCAGCATCGCCACCACGTCCACCGCCTGAGCCACCCGCGCCACCCTCCATTCGGAGGGAACCACCGCCAGGCGGGACAGCCGTCCCAGCGTCCGCCACCCACGCCGACCCATGCACCGCGCCAACTCGACGTGGCACTCGATCTGCGGCCCGTCGGCTCCCGCCACCCCGGATAATGCCGGACCCGCCTGCCACCGAAGACCGATGACGGGCCAGCGCCAATCGCCCGCGGTGCCGCCGACGGGCGCTGGAGTCAGCATGATGCGCCCGCCGCCGCTGTCCAACACGACACTCAGGGGCTCGGTCGGAAGAAAGCGGGGATCCAGGTCCCGCACTGCCCATCCTTGGGCCAACCGGATCCAGTCCAGGCGGGGCTCCCTGCCGAGACGGTGCCCCTGCCGGCGCGCCGCCTTGGCGGCGGCCGCCCAAAGGGAGATATCGGGGAGCCGGGCGTATTGTCTCTGAGGATCCAAGGTTACCCCCGTTTCCTGCACGTTGACCGCTGCCGGGGGCTCTCGCGCCCGGCTCTCGGTGTTTCATGCATACAGCCCGGTCACTACGCGGCGTTGCCGACCGCGCGGGGCCGCTTCGACCCTTCCTTGTTCACATGCCCGATCAGAAACACGGGAGTGTCGGACGCCTTGGCGACCCGCATGATGCGCGCCGCCACCGCTCGCACTTGACCGACGCTCCCGGGGGCCGACTCCAACTCCGGATCGCTCACGGTTTGCAGCGAGTCCACGACCACCAGCCGCCAGCGACGCCCGGCTATGGCCGCTTCCACAGCCGTCAGATCCGTCCCTTCCAACAGATACAGATCGGTGGACGCCGTGGGCAGGCGTTCCGCCCGAAGGCGCGTCTGCTGCGCCGATTCCTCGGCGGTGGCATACAGCACCGGCCCGTCGCGGCTCATCAACGTCGCCACTTGCAACATCAGCGTCGATTTGCCGATGCCCGGATCCCCACCCAGCAGGATCAGGGCACCGGGCACCACTCCGCCGCCCAGCACCCGGTCCACCGCGGCCAAGCCGCTGGAGAGCCGATCCGGCCCCCCGCCCGCCACCTCGGCCAGTCGGACCGGAGCGGCCGGCGATCCCGCCCGGTGGCTGGGCACCGACGCCGCCGGAGCCTCCTCCACCATCGTGTTGAAGCTCTGACATCCGGGACAGCGCCCCATCCAACGCGGACTGGAGGTTCCGCAGACCTGGCACACATACTGCACCCGCTCACGCAGGGGCGTCACCTCCTGCTGCACGTTTCGCCACCAAGAGCCGTGCTCCTGCCGCCCCGACCATCCTCCGGCCGGTGTGGCTCGGTCCGAGACGGCGTGCCTCCTCTCCCCGGCGCGGATGGGCAGAGCCGTGGTCCCCGGCGGTTATGGCTGCAACGACTTGGTCATGAACAGCGCCGCCTCCCCCGCCGCGTCGGTACCCCGGTAGAGGGTCAGATCCAGTCCGGACAGTTGGTAGCCGAGCGCGCGATAGGCTTGAACGGCGGGATAATTGACCGTGCTGACTTCCAGCCAAGCGGTGTGGGCGCCCCGCCTACGGCCCCAGTCGGTGGCCGTCTCCAACAGCGCGCGGGCAACGCCCGACCGCCGTGCCGGGCGGTCCACGTACAAGTGCCAAATCACCAACCGACGGTTCCACCGTTCGAAGCGGACGGCTGCGAATCCGACCGGGCGGCCCTCCCGCCAGGCCAGCCAGCCGACCTCCCAGGGGGGCGTGGGCTCCCTCCAGTCCTCGAGGGGATAGCGTTTCGTCACGGGCGGCACCTGATGAGCGCGCAGGTGGAATCCATCGTCGTCGACCGCAACGTCATAGACCCTGTCGGTCGTCAAGCCCGTATCCAAACGCTCCAAAGCCTCGCCGTCAGCCGGAATCTCAATCGGACGGATCCACAGCGTGTCCATTTTCTTCGCCTCCTGCTCCCGGCCCGTCGGCAAAACCCGCCCCTCCGCCCGATCCGCGTGCTCAACATGGCGCGCCCGCCGCGGCTTTGCTTGCCGCACCGCCGACGGGACCACAGATCGCCAAGAGGCCGGCGGTCGCCTCACCGCCGGCCTCTTGCATGCGACAGTCCATCGGTCCTTAGCCCTTGGCCTCGGCCACCACCGGATTCTTGCCGAAGGTCAGGTGGTCGTTCTCGGTGTCCACCCAAATGGTGTCGCCTTGCTGATAGCGCCCGGCCAACAGCTCTCCGGCCAGCGGATTTTCGATCAGGCGCTGGATGGCCCGTCGCAGGGGTCGCGCTCCAAACGTCGGATCGTAGCCCTCCCGCGCTATCAGAGCCTTGGCGGTGTCGCTGACCTCCAGGTGATACCCGCTCTCCTCCACCCGCTCGCGCACCTCCTGCAGCATCAACGAGACAATCTGCTGAAGGTGTTGCGGCTCCAGACTGTGGAACACGATGATCTCGTCCACCCGGTTGATGAACTCCGGACGGAATGTGCGCTTGACCTCTTCCATCAAGCGATCCTTCATGTCCTCGTACCGCACGGCCTCGGAGTCGCGCAGGAAGCCGATGGCGCCGTTTTTCTTGATGGTCTCGGCGCCCACATTGGACGTCATGATGATGACGGTGTTGCGAAAGTCGACCGTGCGGCCTTTCGCCTCCGTGAGCCGTCCCTCCTCGAGAACCTGCAGGAGAATGTTGAACACCTCCGGATGGGCCTTTTCCACCTCGTCCAGCAGGACCACCGAGTAGGGGTGCCGACGCACCGCCTCTGTCAATTGGCCGCCCTCTTCATAGCCGACGTATCCCGGAGGCGCCCCCACCAGTCGTGACACCGCGTGCCGCTCCATGTATTCGGACATGTCGATGGTGACCATGGCGTCTTCATCCCCGAACAGCGACACCGCCAGCGCCTTGGCCAGCTCGGACTTGCCCACGCCGGTCGGCCCCAGGAAGAAGAACGAGCCGATGGGACGGTGCGGATTCTTCAAGCCGGCGCGGGCCCGGCGGATGGCCTGGGCCAAGGCCTGCACCGCTTCTTCCTGGCCCACCACCCGGCGATGCAGTTCATCCTCCAAGTTCAGCAGGCGATCCGACTCCTCGCCGGCCAGACGCTCCACGGGAATCCCGGTCCAACTGGAGACGATGTGCGCCACGTCTTCGGCCGTCACCAGGATGGCTTCCTTGCCCTGTCGGGCATGCCACGCCTGGGTCTCCTCGTTCAACTGGTTGCGCAGCTTCTGCTCCTCGTCCCGCATCTGCGCGGCCTTTTCAAATTCCTGCGCCTGCACGGCCGCTTCCTTCTCCTTGCGCAGCTCCTCCAACCGCTCCTCCAACCGCTTCAGATCGGGGGGTGCCACGTAGCTCTTCAGGCGCACCCGGGATGCGGCCTCGTCCACCAAATCGATGGCCTTGTCGGGCAGGAAGCGGTCGGCCACGTACCGGTCCGACAACCGCACCGCCGCCGCAATGGCCTCGGGCGTGATCTGAACCCGGTGGTGCGCCTCGTATCGATCCCGCAATCCTTCCAGGATTTGCACCGTCTCTTCAGGCGACGGCTCTTCCACCATGATGGGTTGGAACCGGCGCTCGAGCGCGGCGTCGCGCTCAATGTACTTGCGATATTCATCGAGCGTCGTCGCGCCGATGGCCTGAAGCTCGCCCCGGGCCAGCGCCGGCTTGAGGATGTTGGCGGCATCGATGGCGCCCTCCGCCGCGCCGGCCCCGACGATGGTGTGCATTTCATCGATGAACAGGATGACGTTCTTGGCCTCGCGAATCTCGTTCATCGCCCGCTTCAACCGATCTTCGAACTCTCCGCGATACTTGGATCCGGCCAACATCGCGCCCAGATCGAGGGCCACCACGCGCCGATCCTTGAGGATCTCCGGGACGCGGGCGTCCACGATGCGCTGCGCCAATCCCTCGGCCACCGCGGTCTTGCCGACTCCGGGCTCCCCAATCAGCACTGGATTGTTCTTGGTGCGCCGTGAGAGAATCTGGATGACGCGCTCGATCTCCTTGTCGCGACCGATCACGGGGTCCAGCTTCTGCTCGCGGGCCATCTGGGTCAGGTCGCGACCGTAGAGGTCCAGGGTGGGCGTGTTGACCGGCTGCGCCTCGCCCCCGGCCTGGCCGCCCCCTCCCTGGCTTCCGGCCATGTGCACCAGCTGGTGCCGCACTTTGTTCAAGTCGGCGCCGGCCGCCAGCAGAACCTGAGCCGCCACGCCTTCACCCTCCCGGATCAAGCCCAGGAGCAAGTGCTCGGGTCCGATGAAGCTGTTGCCCAGAGCGCGCGCCTCTTCGCCCGCCAGCTCCAACACCACCTTCTTCGCCCGCGGCGTGAAGGCCACTTCCTCGTTGGGGCCGATGGCCGGTCCGCGCCCCGTGGCTTTCAGCACCTCACCCCGCACGGTCTCCAGGTCCAGCCCCAACGACTGCAGAACCTTCGACGGCAGAGAGTTGGCCTCACGAATGAGCCCGAGCAGCAAATGTTCGGTGCCCACAAAATTGTGGCCCATGCGCCGCGCCTCTTCCTGGGCGTAAATCACCACCCGGCGGGCCTTCTCGGTAAACTGTCCAAACATGTCGCGTCCTCCTTTCACATCCTCAACGCCGTCAGGACCGGTCCAGATGCTGCTGAATCACCTCGGCGCGCAGCATGTCTCGAGCCCCGGGATCCAGCTCGCGTCCCGCCATGGCCTGCAGCAGACCCGGCCGGGTCATCGAAACCATCTCGGCAAATGTCGCGTCGCGAAACGGCTTGACGTGACCGAGATCAATGCCCAACTGCACGTCCGACAGGAGGCGGAGCGCCTCTTCGGACGAGAGCACCCGGGCATGGGACAGAACGCCGAACGCCCGCCCCACCCGATCGGCCAACCCCACCGGCGCACTTTTCTCCAGCTGCTCGCGGGCGAGCCGCTCCCGTCCCACCACCTGCTGCGCCACCATCATCAGGCTGTGCACCAGCTCCTCTTCGGTGCGGCCCAACGACACCTGGTTGGAAATCTGAAAGATGTGGCCTTCGCCCTCGCTGCCTTCGCCATAGAGTCCCCGCACCACGACCCCCATCTGCGCCAAGGCGCCGAAGACCGGACCGGCTTGTCGGGTCAGCACCAGCGCGGGCAGATGCACCATCACCGAAGCCCGCATCCCCGTGCCCAAGTTGGTGGGATACGTGGTCAAGTAGCCCAGCTTGGCATCGAACGCCCAGGTCAGGCGCTGCTCCAGGTCGTCGTCCAGCCGGTCGGCCACGATCCAGGCTTCCTCCAGCTGCAGGCCCGGCAGCAGCACCTGCATGCGCAAATGGTCTTCCTCGGCCACCATGATGCTGATGCTTTCCCGATCATCGGTCGCCAGCGCCTCAAACCGAATGGGGTCGGCCACCAGCAGCGGACTGGCCAAATGCTTTTCCACCAGCACCTGCCGCTCCAGGGCGGTGACGTCCTGCAGGCGCTTCAGCCGGAGATGCCACTGGCCCTCCAGTTCATCGACCGCTTGGGCAATCTCGCCCGTCAGTCGCTCCCCCTGTTCCGGCCCGAGACTGTTGGGAAAGGCGTAGCCCGCGACATTGCGCGCCAAACGCACCCGGCTGGCCAGCACCACGTCGTGTTCCGGCCCGCTGCCCGTCATCCACAGCGACCAGCGCCCCTCATCCATGGCTGCCGCCTCCTTGCTCCTCCAGTTGCCGGATCTGATCGCGCAGCGCGGCCGCCCGCTCAAATTCCTCGCGACCCACCGCCTCTTTGAGGGCGGCGCGCAGCTGTGACAGCTCACGTTCGGCACGGATGGCGCCGCCCACCCGGGCCGGCACCTTGCCACGATGTTCCACCGCGCCATGGATGCGGCGCAGAGTGGGCTCGAGGATCGGCCCAAACGTGCCGTAGCAGGAGTCGCACCCGACCTGGCCGCTCTGCTGCAGCCGCGCCAATGTCCAGCCGCAACGACCGCACGCCATCGTTTCCGCCTCGGTTTCAGCCGGCCGGGGGGTGGGCATCAAACCGCCCAAGATTTGGCCCAGGGAAGCCATGGGCCAATTGATGGCCACGTTGGGCATGACGCCTTCCGCCTTGGCGCAAGCCTCGCAGAGGCGCCGCTCCGTTTTCTGCCCGTTGGCCACGTGGGTCAAATGCACCACCGCGGGTGCGGCTCCACAGCGTTCGCACGTCGCCCCGTTCATGATCTCGCCTCCGGTGTCAGCACGCTCGCCAGCATCGCCCGCAGCAATCGGGCACGCAGACGGTCGCGCTGGGGAAGTTCCAAATTCAGCACCGTCCGATCAACCGCTCGCATAATCATGGCAGCTTCCCGGGGGGATATGATGCCCGCTTGCAGAAAGCGCTCCACCACGTTCTGAGCCCGGCCCTGGTCGATAGCCAGCAGGTCGCCCAGCGCCGCCAGCAGGTCGTCTGCCCCGGACGCCAAGCGGCTGATCCGGATGCCTCCGCCGCCTCCGCGGCGGGCCTCCACCAGAAAGCCCCGCTCCGGCGTGAACCGCGTCATGAGCACGTAGGTGACCTGGGACGGCACACAGCCAAAACGCTCCGCCAACTCCACGCGCTGCACGTCGAGAATGCCGCCGTTCGCCTCCAGGCGGGCCAGCAGATAGGCTTCGATGGCGTCACTCAGAGTGGCCACAATCTACCTCCTGACTTTGACTGTCTTTGACTTTCATTGTATGCACCAGCGGACCCCTGTCAAGCCATTTTTGTCGCCACACCGGCGCGACGCGGATGACATCGGCGCCTGGGGCGCGGGTCGCCCGCACCGGGCTCGTGCGCGGCCCCCGCCCCGGCCCGGGCAGCCACCGGCGGTGCCTCCGCGGCGGTCACGGGGAGGCGCGCGGCCATGGCGGTGACCGGATGCCGTTCCCCCGGCGCGGTGCGTCCGCCCATGGACCACCCTGGCCGGCTCTGATAGCCTGAGGGCACGGCGGCTTTTGAGGGGGACCGGTTTTGCGTCGCATCGAGGTTGTGGCCTGGATGGGCTACATCACCTTCGCCATGGGATTCACCGCCCTGAGCGCCGCTCTGCCCTTTCTCCGCGGATGGCTGCACACGGGCTACGCCACCTTGTCATTCCTCCTGCTGGCTTGGGCGCTGGGCAACACGGTCGGCTACTTCGGCGCCAATGCCTTGGTCGACCGCATCGGCAGTCCCAGAATCCTGCGCGTCGGCCTGCTCGCCTTCGGCGCCGGCTATGTGGTCCTGATCTTCGCGCACGTTCTCATCATCTGGCTCGCCGTGCTGGCGCTGGTCGGCATGGGCGTGTCCCTCATCGACGTGGCCTCGGCCCGGCTCGTGGCCCATCTGCATCGGCCCGAGCCGGGCCGGGCGCTCAATCGCCTCAACGTCTTTTTCGGGCTCGGCGCCATTCTGGGGCCCCTGGCCATGTCGGTCTCGCTCAAGCTCGTCGACAGTCCGGTGCCGGTGTTCCTGATCCTGGTGGCCTTCGCGGCGCTCAGCCTCTGGATGCTGGGCACCTTGATGACGATTCCGTTTCAGGTGGCGGTGGGCGCGGTCGGCCCGAAGCCCGCCCCCATCTGGCATGTCCCCTGGGTATGGCGCCTCGGTCTGGCCACGTTCCTGTATATCGCGGCGGAGGTGGGGTTCGGTACCTGGGTGAGCCCCTTTGCCTTTCGGGAGGCCCATGTGAGCGCCGCCATCGCCGCCCTCTTTCCCATGGTCTTCTGGGGGGGCCTGATGGTCACCCGCATTATTGCCAGTGCCCCCGGCAACCGGCTCGCGCTTGGCGGCATTCTGATCGGAGGGTCGATAGCCGGCGCCGCCATGAGCGTCTTGGCGCTGGTGCTGAGCCACTGGGCCATCGCCCTGCTGGCGGCGGCGTTTCTGGTCGGTGCCAGCTTCGGACCGATGTTCCCGCTGTTTTTGGCTGTGGCCAGCCAGCGCGCGCCGGATCGGGAAGGCTCGGTCTACGCGGTCCTCTATATCGCGGTCGCTCTGGCTTCGCTCCTCGTGCCCTGGGGCGAAGGCCAGATCTTCTCCCGGGTCCCCTACCTCACGGTGGCCATCACGCCCGCGGTCTCCTTGGTCATGGCCGTCGTGCTCTGGCACGATGGCCAGGCGAATCAGGCCCCCGGCGCCCGCTCCATCCCCGACGGTTCGGGTTGAAAGAGACGGCGGGGCCGTACCCGCCCGGAGCCGGTAACCGCCCCACACACCGGCTTACGACCGCGCGCAGCGATACCCGACCTCCGTCGCCGGCCGACCGGCGTCCATCACCTCGACCACATATCGCCAGCAGTCGGGCTGCGTACCGTCCGTGTCGGTCAAGCCATAGGTTCTGGCCAATTCCGCGCTGGAAACGACGCGACCGGCGTAGCGCGCGACCTCGGGATCGGCGGCCAGGGCAGCCACCCCTCGGCCGACGTAGGTGGGAGACTCGGAGATGCAGAAGTGCGGCTCGTTTGGGAGCGCATCCCGCCAGTTCTCCTCGGCCACGCCGAAATTCGCCAGCATGCGTTCCGAGCGGAGCCAGCCCGGGGTTACCGCGACCGCCGTACACCGCTCGTCGCCCAACTCCGCCGCCAAACCGAGGGTCATTCGCCCGACCGCCGCCTTGACCAGGTCGTAATAAAAGCCGACATTCCGTCGAAACGCCTGGTTGTACTCCGAGGTGCCGTCGGTCATCTCCACAACCAGCCCGCCCTCCCGGCGGAGTATCAGCGGCAGCGCCAAGGCATTCGTAATGACGTGCGTGTCGATGCCCATCCGCAGCATGCGCAGTCCCCCGTCAAGATCGTGCTCCCAAAGTTTTTTGTCCCATTGGGCATAGCGATCACCGCCAAAGATGTCGTTGACCAGGATGTCCAGGTGCCCCTGTTCGTTCTCGATCCGGCCGACCAAATCTGCGACTTGCCCAGGATCCAGGTGGTCGACGCGAAGGGCCAAACCTTGCCCGCCGGTCGCTTGCAACAGGTCTCCCGTTTCCTCGATGGTTTCCGGTCGTTCCATATCCGAAAGCCCCGACACGCGGCTGCTGCGGCCGGTCGCATACGTGAAGGCTCCGGCCCGAGCCAGTTCGACGGCAATCGCGCGCCCGGCGCCGCGCGTGGCTCCCGCCACCAACGCGACCTTGCCGGTCAGCGGACGACTCTCGATGCGGTGTTTCGGCATGACTCCCATCCTCTCGTGGATTCCGCAGGGCCGGCGGCTCAAGGCCGACGACCCATGCATGGTGGAACGCCGCTCTCAAAATCCTCAGCAAACAGACGCCCAAGGCCTTTCGTTCAACGGTTGTGCGCTGCCCTTGCCACTGCCTGCGACAGAACCTTGGACGACGCACCCCGGTGCGCATCGCCTGCTGCGTCGGGGTCCGATAGCCGTTGTACCCCCGGTCTTTCTCTAATGTAAGGCGCCATGATGACAGAACTCGGCACTAATTGGCGAGTCGGGCCAGATTTCTCTTATCGGCGGGCCTCTCCGGCGTCGCCTTCCTGCGGGCGTCTCGGCTCTCCCGCGACAGGAGGGAGACGCCGTGCCACGGGGGAGCGCATCGACCGGTGCCCCGCCAGTCCATCGCACCGAACAGGGCCCGGACGTTTGCCGGGCTCCAGCGGCCCACGTTGAGGCCGCTGCCGGTGCGGGGCGGGTCCGGCTTGTTGGTGCGGCTGCGTGCCGGCCCCCACCCCTGCACGGGTGCTGCGCTGGATGGTCGCGTCGCTTGCGGCGCCCGGCCCTTGCTGGCTCGTTGGATCCCCCGGCGTGTCTCGTCTGCCCTTCGTGGACCGGGCGCGGTCGAAGGGTTTGCCGCAGGACCGGGAGAGGAGTCCGCGCCAAACGCTCCGGCCGGCGGCGTCTGACGGGCTGCCGGCCATCGGCGGGCGCCTTGACGCGTTCAATGATTGGGCCTCCAGGGCCGAAGCGGTCACCCTCCGCCGCTTGCGCAACGCCGGCTGGTTCGTCTCCGGGATGCCCTTGTCGGGCCTTGACGATGCTGGTGGTCACGAGGTCGGGGAGCTGAGGCGGTGGTCCGCCGACGCCCCAACGGGAACGCGCTGGGCCTCGATCCGGGGCCAACGGCGTCAGAGGGCCTGCGGGCCGCTCGAGCGCGATCCCTTTTCCGACCCGTGTGTCTTGGCGAAAGACCCAAGGTCCCGTCTCGCGCGGGGGGACGGGCACGCCGACGCCGTGGCCCCATTCGGGCGGCGACCGATTGGGAAAGATGCCACCACGGCGGCGGCAGCGACGGGCCCCTCCGTGCTTATCACACGGCACCGAGAGCGTCTCCGGCCCATCCCTCCCCACGCGCCGATCGAGTGCCCCGCGTGAGGCTTGGAGCCCGTGACGGTCTCGGTTCCCATCGACACTCAGGGAACACGGCGGTCGGAGGGGAACCGTGGACGACGTCATCGTGGGCACCGGCGCGGCGGACACCATCATGGGCATCCATCGCCGTAGAGCCGTTGCCGTGGCCACGGACGCCCGCGCGGTCATCGCATCACCGGTTTCGGCCCGTCTGACGATGCGGCTCGCCAGACCATCGACGCCCGCACAGATTCGGGGCCTGACCCAAGACGCCCATCGGTGGATTTCGAGCACGCGGCCGCGCATCCCGGCAGCGATGGCGGGTTGGAGAGGGACAGACGGACGGGACAACCGCCGTCGTCGCCGTGCGGGATGACGACTGCCGACCGTGGCGGGAGACGACGATCATTCCGTCCCGACAACGCTTATCCTCTCGGCGTACAAACGCCCGGCCCCGGTCTCCGGGACGGGCTTGATTGCGGTGACGACCTGCTCACCTGTGCTACAAGAAAGAGACAGAGGACGTTGCCGCACGCGATGCGGCGAAGAGAGGTGGAACGATGGCCTCGCAGGGGTACCGCCTGTTTTTCGCCCTGCCCTTGCCCGACCCGGTGCGAGCAGAGGCGCGCCGTGCGACGCAAGACCTACGGTTGTCCGGATTTCAGGGACGTTACACGGCAGAATCTTCCTGGCATCTGACCGTTCTCTTCGCCGGAGAAATCGCCGCCGGTCATGTGCCCGACTTTATGGCCGCCGGCACGCACGCCTCGGCCGTGCACGCGGGAGAACTGATGACGGCCGACCTGGGCGCATTCCCCCATCGGGCGGCGCCACGGGTCGTCGTTCTGCAAATCGCCGGGCAGATGTCCTGGCTGCACCAAACGGCTCGGGTCCTGCAAGAGGAACTGGCCGTCCATCTAAAGCGTGGGCGCCAACCGCTGACCCCCCATGTCACGCTGCTGCGCGTGAGCCGCGCCGGACTCTGGCCGGACAGCCCCCGCAACCGCGTGCGCTTTACGCCCGACCGGCTGATCTTGTTCCGGAGCCACCTCGCTCCCACCGGCCCCACCTATCAGGCTCTGGCGTCTTGGCCTCTCGCGCGGGCCGGGGTCTGACCCCACCCGTCAAGAGGGGCTGATGGCTACCGCCAGGATCAAACCGCCCACGGCAATGATGGCCATAAACAACAGAGACCAGAGGTACGTTTTGGTGAACACGCCGCTCAAGTCAAGATCCTTCATCGCGATCCCCCCGCTCGAATCTCACGGCTCGATTATACTACGCGGCCCCCTCCAGAACACGGTCTCCGGCCCGCCTACGAATCCGCCTGCGCCTCCTCCACCTGCACGAGGAAATAATGACGCCGACCGCGGCGTATCACCAGGAAGCGGCCCGCTATCAGCTCCTCCGCCGAGAACCTCCGCTCGCGATCGGTAATCTTGTCGCCGTTGACGGTGATGGCGCCGCCGGCCACGTCCTCCCGCGCTTGGCGTCGGGACGAAGAGGCGCCGCTCGCCACCAACACCGAGACAATGTCCAGCGGCTGGCCGGCCGACACGGTCGTGGACGGCACCCCGGCGAACACCTCGTGAACCTCCTCCCGTGTCAACCGTTTGATGTCGCCGGCAAACAGCATCGCGGACAGCCGCTGCGCACGCTCGGCGGCCGCCTGTCCATGCACCAGGGTGGTCACCTGCTCCGCCAACACCCGCTGGGCGAGCCGCGCGTCCGGCTGTTCGGCCACCGCGCGTTCCAACCCGGCAATCTCCGCCGGAGACAGAAATGTGAAGTACCTGAGAAAGCGGATCACATCCGCGTCGGCGGTGTTCAGCCAGAACTGATAAAAGTGGTAGACGGACGTCTTCTCCGCATCGAGCCAGACGGCATTGCCCTCGCTTTTTCCAAACTTGGTCCCGTCTGACTGAACCACCAGAGGAATCGTGAATCCATAGGCCTCTCCACCGGTGACACGGCGAATCAAATCCACTCCCGCCACGATGTTGCCCCATTGGTCCGACCCTCCGACCTGCAGGCGACAACCGTACTGCGTGAACAGTTCCAGAAAGTCGTTGGCCTGGAGCAGCATGTAGCTGAACTCCGTGAAGGACAGACCCGTTTCCAGGCGCATGGCCACCGATTCCCGGTTCAGCATGGTGTTGATGCTGAAGTGCTTGCCGACGTCCCGGAGAAAGTCAATCACGCCCATGGATGCGGTCCAGTCGTAGTTGTTGACGACACGGGCCGGGTTGTTCGGAGCGTCGAAGTCAATGAAGCGGGCGAGTTGACTTTCGATCTTGCGCGTCCACGCGTGCACGGTGTCTCGCGGATTGAGCGCACGCTCCTGCTTCTTTCCGCTCGGATCGCCGATAAGTCCAGTGGCGCCGCCCACCAGCGCGATGGGTTTGTGGCCGGCCAGCTGAAACCGGCGCAGAATCAAAATCGCCAGGAGATTGCCGATGTGCAGGCTGTCCGCCGTGGGATCAAACCCAATGTACAGACAGAGGGGCCCCTGCTCCAATGCCCGGGTCAGGCCGTCGCGGTCCGTCTCCTGAAACAGCAGCCCTCGATATTCCAGATCCTCCAAGATGCCCACCGCCGAACCCCTTTCGACCGCTTCTGTCCCGTAGGATACCAAACAGAGAACTCCCCTGACGGGGAGTTCTCGAATGATTGAGCGGCAACGACCGTCTTTGACGAGGGCGTTGGCCCTCACTATCTCCGGCGCTGACGAGGGGGACTGCCGTGGTCGATGGGGAACGGGTCGGTCCTCGTCGCTATGATCACCACTCAAACTTTTTCGTCGCCGCCTTCGCGAATCGACTCGTTCAGCATAGCAGGACCGGCGCACCGGATCAAGCCTCAATGCCACCCAAATCGGGCGGTTCGACACAACTACGCAAGGGAACGATCTCGACCGATTAGGACCCCGCCGCTGCAACCGTTACCGGC
>DAHVOH010000239.1 GCA_027318915.1 Clostridiales bacterium | reverse complement strand
GAAGGTCCGGGGTTGCCGGGCCTTTTGTTTTGGTTGGACGCTCGGTGCCCTTTGCCGGAAAGAGCGCTGAACGAAAGAGCCGGCCAGGGGGTGCGGGGGACGGCACGTCCCCCGCCTTGTCCTCCGGCTGCTCCTCGAGTAGCGCCCTGCTGTGGGCCAACGACGTGGGGGACGCGCCCTGGGTGTGGGCCGGGGCTCCGGCGTCGGCGACGCGGGCCCTGGCCCTTGGCCAGCACGGGCCCCGCAACGAAAAGTGCCCCCGGACCGGTTGCATGCGTCCCCCGGGGGCGTGCAGGTGAACTGCGTGCCGATCGTAGCCCATCTTGCTCGCAGCGTCAAAGCGTATCGCGCTACCATCCGCAGTTCGCCGGACGTCCCGCGCCAACCGTGTCCGTGCTGTGGACGGCTGATGCAACGGCGGGGACAGTACCGGCGCTGGGCCAGCGAACGCGAGCAGGACACGCTATTGCCAGTGTTCCGGCAGTACTGTCCGGTGTGCCGCAAGTCGCGCGGCGTCCTGGCGGCGTTTTTGCGGCCGTACGCCCGCCATGTGACGCTGTTGCGCGAAACGGTGGCACGGGCGCGTGTGCTGGGCGAAACGCTGGCCCGGGCCCACGCCCGGGTGGCCACGGACGCGAATCGCGTGTCACTGCGGACAGTACAGCGGTGGTGGGCGCAGACGCGACAGCGGGCGCCGGCCGCCCGGGACGCGCTGGCCGAGCAGGTGGTGACGCTGTTCCCGGCGGTCAACCCGGTGGACGTGGTGGCCACAGCCGAGGACGTGGTGGCCACAGCCGAGGACGTGGTGGCGACGCTGCTGCGGCTCGGGCGGGTCTTGCAGCAGTGGTGGGTCCGGGCGGCCCCGGACCGCCAGGCGTGGTCTATAGGCCTGTTCGGGCTCTGCAACGTCCAGGGCTGGGTGGACGGCCTGCTCTGAGCGCGCAGCCGCAGACAGTCGCAGGACCAGTGCGTGAGCGCGGCGGCCTTGGTTCCGCGCGGACGGCGACGTTCCCCCGGCCGAGGCTCGCCGCTGTTTCCCCCCCTCATCGCGGACGGCAGCCGCATCAAGAACGGTGTTCACCAGCCCGAGTCCGGCGTCGGGGGCACCTGGAATGGGTGAACGATCGAACGGTGCCCGGTTGAATGCACAAAACCCGTCTCTGTCCTCGGCGACGTCCGCTTGGGATGATGCCCGGCGGAGGCGGTCCAATGCAGGATCCGGTGGCACGACAGGAGGCCGTGCGCAATTTCCGCTTCGGGTTGATCGCCCCGGTGGTGACCCGCGCCGCGCCGCCGGCCGAGCGTCACGCCATGCTGCGGGAGGTGGCCAAGGGCAAGTATCCGACCCCGTGGGGACAGCTCTAGCCTCGATTTCCACGGCCCTGGGTCCCAGCAGGGAACCGGGAGCCGGCGCCGCCGAGATCGCGTCGATACGCGGGTGTCGGCGATGGGGCCGTTAGCAATATCGATGACTGATCTCCCGATGCGTGCAGGGCCAGAATGCAGTGGATGACACACGAGATGCTGTCTGAAGTCTGGTGCTGGCCACTCTATTGACGCCGCCCGATCAAGATGGCACTATCGCTGTGGCATGATCAGTCATGGAGATGGGCTAACGGACGAGTCCCGCTTCTTTCTCGCGCCGGAGAAGCCACTCCACCGCCAGTACGAGGCGCTCCGCGCCTACTTCGTTGAC
>DAHVOH010000238.1 GCA_027318915.1 Clostridiales bacterium | reverse complement strand
GCCTCGAGACCGCCGACCACGGCAAGGCCCAGGGCGGCGCGGGTTTGCGATTGCGTTTGCTCATCCTGACCTCCTTTGGGGCCACCCCGGAGGGCGGCCCCTGTGGTTGGGTTTGGGTTTAGAAGAAGCGCCGCGCGACCGAGGCCTCGATGCCGCCGGTCTTGAACACCGCCCCGCGCACGGGGATCGACTCCTGGTCGTACCCGATACTCAGGATCGGGCCGTCGGCCAGGTCGTAACGCATGGCGACCCCATAGGACCGGGCGATCTCACTACGAGCGCCCTGCGCGGGGGGCAGTCCGACAGCCGACCCGCCGATGCCGCCGCCGATGGCGACGTGGCCGGTGAGAGAAAGGCGGGAATTGACCGGGACAGAGGCGTGCAGGCCGGCAAACACAAAGCCCATAGCGACGCTGGCCGGGGGCACCGCCACGGCGGTCTGCTGGGGAGTGATTACCCCCGTCGTGGGGTTGATGGAGTAGTCCGTCTCGGTCGCCACCCCGGCCAGGTTGCTCAACGCCAACCCGCCAACGGTTAGGTAGGGGCTGACCCTGTGGTGGGGGTAGGCCAGGAGTCGCACCGACCCGGAGTCCAACTCGGCCCCAGCTCCCCGCGCCAGCGATATCCGCGCGCGGATCCCGATGCCCCCGGCGTCCTGGCTGATTCCGAAGGTGATCGCCGGCAGGTTGCCGGCTGCCTGACCGGCAGAGACGTGCTGGTAGGACCCTCCGAGGCTGACACGCGCGCCCCGGTTGTGGGCCATGGCGACGGTGGGCAGGAGGGCGGTGATGGTGGCCGCCAAGAGATGCTGATTCAAATAACGATTCATGGGTGACTCCTTTTAATGAGGGCAGGATCATTCCTGTCCTGCCTATAGCTGCCGCGACGGAAATTAAGCGGTACGTCGAGGCGACCAGCGATCAACGCGACCAGCCGATCCCCGCTCACCATAAGCACGGCGGCGCCCTGCGCCTCGCGACTTTGTTGGCCTGTGCGACCCGTATGGATAAAAAGCCCTCGCCGCGGGTAGACCAGGGCCGCGAACTCGCGGACGTGCCTGGGATCAATCGCGGACGAGTATCTTTTGCATTGGATGGCCGTCCAGTAGGGGTCACCTGGCAGGCGGACGTGGCCGTCCACGCCGCCGTCGCCCGAGTAGCGGACGCCGCGCCGGACGCGCCAACCCATATCGACAAACGCCTGCAACACAAGCTCTTCAAAACTGAGGGCGTCGATCTTGCGCAGGTACCCGTACATGCGAGCGCGCCCTTGATCGCCTTGAGAGAGCCAGGGGCGCACCTTGGCCAGGACCCGACGCGCCTGGCGGATACGGCGGCGATGGCTGCGAGGCAGGAACAGGCAGCGCACCCGATCCCAAAACCGTGCGCCGTTCATCGGTCCATCTCCTGCTCGTGCGCAGCCTCGCGTTGTCGTTTTAGCTCCCGCTCTTCCTCGCGGGCCTGGGCCAGTTCGACCGGCTCCTCCGCCCTGTCACGGGCTTTGGAAAGGTCACCGGCCTGGCCGAGGGCCTGGGCAGCCTGCGCGCGCAGGGTCTTGAGGGTGTCGAGGTCGGCGACCTGGCTGGCCCGAGTGGCCGCCATGGCGGTTTCGTGGACGGCCCATTTGCCCATCGCTTTACTCAGCTTTTCTGTGTCGTCCGTGATGATTTCAATGTCATCTTTTTCTCTGGTGCAGGCCACACCAGCCAGCTGGGCGATG
>DAHVOH010000237.1 GCA_027318915.1 Clostridiales bacterium | reverse complement strand
CCCGCGGGTCAGAAACCTTGGGATTTCGGCTACGCGAAAGCTCAATGGCCCCATCGCCGGTTGCCCGCCCCCATGCGGGCACCGGCGGTTGCGAGCCGCCATCCTGCGGCCGTCCACGTGGTGGCCAGCACGGTGGTGAAGCCGCTCCACGCGCAAGTCCCGTTGCATCGCGTCCCCTACGACCTGGAACGCCGGGATCCCGACTTCAGCCCGAAGAGGGTGCGGGTCCTTCACGTCTATGAGCCGGGGCATGGGCCTTCGACTCGGCCGATGACCGCCCGACGGGCCGCTGTCTTCCGACGAGAAACCCGGGATGCGGACGCTGGGCCGCACGGACCCGGACCGGCCGCGACACTCCGGAGTCCCTGGAGCAAGGTCCTGAGCACGGACGATGACGATGGCCGGGGCCGGCATGGAACGCGCAGCCTCATGGTCGCCCTGGATCTTGCCGCGGGCGTAGTCCTCGGATGCGTCCGGACCTGGCATCGCAACGTTGAGTGCATCGAGTACGTGCCGTTGCCGGAAGCAGCGTCCACCGAGGTGGTCGCTCAGCGTGGGAAGACAGCGGGCCTACCCCTTCGGCTACAGCTGCGGGGCATGCTCTCTCCTGACCCGTTTGTGCGCCATGTCGCCGGCCACTGTTCTGCTCGTTGCGGACTTCACAGCCCCGAAGCCGGATCTGACAGGCCCGCATCCCCCCATCCGTATCGCCCCGCCGGACGCACAGGAGACGGGGCGTCCACGACTCGGCACCTCGCGGTCTGCGCCCTGGAGCTGGACGCGCTGGTGACAGTGGCAGGGATGGCCGAGAGGGAACGCGTCGTCCGCGTCCGGGGCACGCAGATTTACCACACTCTCTACCGACTCGCGCTGCGACGAGCCGGTGCCGGGGTGGCGGACGGTTCTGGCGGTCAGGGGGGATCTAGGCGGCTCAAAGGCTTGCTCCTCGCCCGTCTGCTGAGCAGACTCCGGCTCCTTTCCTGCCGTACGTGCGGTTCCGCTGTCACCGCTTCGGCCATTGGTATCCGCATGACCAGGTCGGAGCCCCCATCCGCCTGGGTTTGCGCCCAGGACGGATCGGCCCGCCGGCGTCCCATGCCTTCGGGTCAGGAACCTCATCCCACTGCCAGGTGGGCCATGACGAGAATGATGCCAACCTGCAGGACCCCTTGGAAGCCGGCCAGCATATTGTTGCGGCGGTTCCAGCGAAAGATTTTCGTCAGGTCCGGCTCGGCCTTTTGCAGTTCGGCATATGTGCGGAGGGAGGTGGGCAACAGCACACCAAACCCCTGGACGGTTAGGATGCCAATCACCACCAGAGCCGCGATGACCCAGGGCCGGTCTGGGCTTCCGGTCGCCATCATGCCTAGCCAATTCGCCAGAAACCAGCCCCCGGTCCCTGTCGTCAGCGCCAGTACGGGGAGATAGAGGAGGGTTTTGGGCGTGAGCCAGTTAATGACGGCGCGGCGCTGATCCGGGGCCAGCCCGCGCAGGATGGGGCCCAAGATGAACCCCATGAAGATGTCCGTGCCGGTCCAGAGCGCCCCGGCCATGACGTGAATAAAGTCCAGTCCGTAGACGCTGTGGCGGACCAACGCCCCCACCAGGAACAGCGGGAACGCCAGAACCCACCACGTGATCTTGCGCCGCAACGGGACCGGCGCGCGTTCGGGCATTTCGATGGGCGACGCGTTCATGGCCTCACTCCTTGACGATCCCAT
>DAHVOH010000236.1 GCA_027318915.1 Clostridiales bacterium | reverse complement strand
GGCCGTCGGTGGACTGTCACAATCTGGCCTCGCATGTCTTGGGTCTCTTGCTGCGGCGGCTGCCGCAGGATTTTGAACACAGGTACGGCTACCGTCCCGCCCTGGTCGAGACGTTCGTCGATGAGAGTCGTCATGCGGGGACCTGCTATCGGGCGGCGAATTGGACACGGGTCGGTCTCACCGCGGGTGGACGCCGCCGCCAGCGGGGACGGCGCCGGCGGGAGACGAAGAAGGTCATCTACGTCTATCCGCTGGTGGACGACTTCCGGGTGCGCATGGGCGTGCCGCTGCGTCGAGGTCTTGGTGCGTTGCCCCTGGCTACCGGGTTGGAGGGGGGAGCTTGGGCTGAGTACGAGTTCGGCGGCGCCCCGCTGGGCGACCGCCGCCTCAGCCGCCGGCTGGTCTTGAGCGCAGGGCTGCAAGCAGAGAATCCGGGCCGCGCCTCTTGCGGGCTGGAGCAGGGAACGGATGCCATGATCAAGGGCCATTATCGCTTCATTGAGCAACCTGAGACCGACGATAGTGCGGTTACTGTGGAGAATATCCTCATGCCTCACCGCGAGCAAACCATGCGGCGCATGCAGGCGCACAAAACGGTCTTGTGCATTCAAGATGGCACCGATCTGAATTACAACGGTCTGGTGCAGTGTGAAGGTCTGGGTGTGATCGGCAAGAATCAGACGAAGGCCACAACCCGCGGTCTGCATCTTCATTCGACGCTGGCGGTGACCGACGACGGTCTCCCATTGGGCGTGCTGCGCGCGGCGTGCACGGCTCCCGCAGCCAAGAACGCCGAGGACGAGAGAACACCGGCCCAGATCCCGATCGAAGAGAAGAAGACCCACCGGTGGATGGAGGGCCTGCGGGATTGCACGGCCGTCGCCGCCAAGATGCCACAGACCAAGATCGTCTGCGTGATGGACCGTGAGGCCGACTTCTTCGAGCTGTTTGACGCCTGGCGTAACGATCCGCGGACCGATCTGGTGGTGCGGGCCGAGCACAATCGCTGCACCACCGAGGATTTGAAGCTGTTCGATGCGGTCAAGGCGTCTGAGCTGCGTATTCCGCTCATGTCGGCCACCGATTCCGGAGCATGCCGGCCACCCATTTCGGCCATGCCGGCCGGGGTGGCCGGGCGGGGAGCAGGAACGAGCAGAACATACCTCAAGGTGGCCGGCATGGCAACCCAAAACGGGTCGCCGACCATCCAGTTTTGTAATGATATGTCACTGCGGGAGCGATCCCAAGGGACTGGGTGTCAGGGTGTTCGTCCATCCGCGGCGCGCCTCCCTCCGTGGTAGGTTGAGGCGGGAGACCGTAGTCCCAGCCCGGGGCCGTCGCCAGCCCCCCGGACCCACCTGCATGTGGTCTATCCGACCCACCTGAGCCGATGGCCCGAGCCTGTGATCCCAGCCCCCGACGCGGGGGACTACGCCTGGCTAACCGAAGCCGCCGCTACGGCGGGTGATGGGGCGTAAGTGATGCGGCAGTGTGTGGACAGATCGACGCTTGGCACGCGCACTCCGGTTGCCAGGCGCGCTTGAGCGGTATCGTGACCTGGCCGATGAGTTGGGTGTACGCGATCCGGGCCTGGGGTTCCTGGACGCCTGCCTGCAGGAGGAGATGGACTCCAGGGAACTGTGCCGGTACGAGCGCAACTTGCGGGCAGCGCGCTTCCCCATCGTGAAGGAACTGGGCAGCTTCAACTTTGCCGCCATCCCTTCGGTCTCCAAGACCCAGGTGGAGGAACTGGCGACGGGCCGGTTCGTCGCCGCCCA
>DAHVOH010000235.1 GCA_027318915.1 Clostridiales bacterium | reverse complement strand
CGCGTGAGCCGCCGGATCCCGTCCGCGAGGAGCCTCGAACCGGGGGGGTGGTGAATATCCGCGTCCGCCACCGTGGAGTCGATGCGAAACCGGCGGCCCTGCACCACCTTCTCGGTCGGCCATCGGGGGATCACGGCGGCATTCACCGCGGCAATCCCCTCCGGACCCAGCCGCCGTGGCCACTTCGTCAAGCTGGTGGGATGGGGCACCGGGTCGGTGACCCCCACGTGGCAGAACCGCCGCCCGTGAAAGCTGTCCGCCACCTCCTCCACCACCCCCCGGTCGGAGAGCTGGTAGCGGTGTTGCCAATAGGAGAGGCGCCAGACTTGGGCGACCGGCAACGACGGACGCCCCCGCTGGGGATCCAACACGGCGGCCAAGGGGGCGCGCATCGCGGGGTCATCCAGGAACTGATCCACCTGGGCCAATTCCGCCGATAACGTCCAGAGCGCGACGGGCAGGGCGGCGGTCCCGCAGTCGACTTGCTGATGGTCCCCGGCTTGCATGGTCGGTCCCGAGCCGGAAAAGTCGCCGGAGGCGCGAACTCCTCTGCGACCGGGATTTCCCCCCTTCGAATGCCTTAAGTGTGGGGACTGAAGCATTCGACGCAGGCGGCGGAAATCCCTGTTCTTATGCGCGTTTCCGGGATCCGGACCCCGTGACTTTTTCAGCACGATCTACCTAGCCTCCGTGGCATCGTGGGACCTCTCTGCGGCCGTCACTTCGCTCTGTTGCCAGCAGATCACCATCCCTAAGGACCATTCCTGTCAGTGGCCCCAGGAAGGATTTTACTGATGTGAGTCGAATCACTCGTCTGAGGAGGTGCGGATGTGCCGACGAGTCGCACAAGCGGAATAGTTGCGGTAAGCATGACCGTTGCCATATTGGGTATAGCGGTTCGACCATCGTCGGTGTATGCTCGTTCGGTTAACGCAACCAAACCGATTCCGCTCGTGGCCATACAAGCCAACGCTCATGGTGTGCCGCTGGCCCATGCCCGCGTGGAGCTTTTCCCTTTGGGCGAAGCGGTGTCGTCCGGCGGTCCCATTGGCCTTGCGACCACAAATGGCAAGGGCCAGGCATTCCTGTCGTTCGTTCCCTCGGCACAAGAGCTAGCGTTAGCCGCGTCCAATGCGGGGAATCTCTCCTTTTCCGTGGTGGTCCTTAATCACGGTGGATCTCCCGATATTGTCAATTTCACCAAGCACATCGGTTTGGGTATGGCAAACGGCAGGGGCTCCAGTGCTTACACCGTGTCGCCAAACCGATCCCCTCAAACGTGGGCGGCCGGGGCGCGGTTGATGGCCGCGGGGACTGTTGCAACGCAAGTGGTTCAGCCGGCGGGTCCGATTGAAACGTGTTTGTACCGGTACCAAACGGACGGCACCGCCAACGGGCTAAACACGAAAGTCGGGGAACTTCACAACGCTCGCGATTCCACCGCGACATTCACCTATGGGACGGAGGCCGATTCGTCGATCGAGGTCGGATACTCGTTGACGGGTGACAGCAACTGGACGGCCGACGGCACCATCACGATCTCCAACAGCCTGTCGGCGTCCGTGTCGATTACGCGGAATTCCAGCCAGTGGTACGATACCGGGTACCAATTGCTCTCTGAGTTCAACTACCAACGTTTGTATTACTACAACGTCTGGGTCGGCTACAGCCCGTACTATCTAGTGAACGCCACCCAATGGGATGGTGGCATGACCGTTGGTGCCTACGTAGGTGGCAACGACGGCAACCCAAACCAGTATACCGCGTGGTTTGCGCCGGGCACGACATTTACC
>DAHVOH010000234.1 GCA_027318915.1 Clostridiales bacterium | reverse complement strand
GGTCGTCCGGCTCGTCTGTCGTGTCATCATGGTTGTCGACTCCTTTCAGTGATCGGCAGAGGCGGAGACCGGGGCGGTGACGGCGTGGGGCGGGCGCCTCCACCGCACCCCATCGTCCCCCGTCATCCTGGGCCTGGTCGCCAACTCCGTCCGGCGTGTCGAGAAAAGCCCCAGAGAGTTCGCGATCCCGGTTTCCACATCCTCCCGCTGCTGGCGGTTTTTGTGATCTGACGACGATCCGTGGGGAAAGGAGGCGCCGGGGTTCTCACCTAGAGAGCCCCGCGCGATCCACCGGGGGGCGTCCGCCGAGGAGATCCACGACGTCCCGGGGTAGGAGGTGGGTTGGGGGCGTCGGCCTCTGCCGGGTCGAGGGGCCGGGTGCCGGCGGCCGGTAGACCCCCGGTCTCGCCCCGTGGGCCCAGGCCCGTGTCGCTCACTCCGTGCGGCTCTATCCCGCGGCGGGTCTGGGTGACCCGTCCTCGGTGGTTGGAACGACGACGCGGAGCGCATGACCAAAGTCAACGCCGCGGGGCCAACGCCATGCGCGAATGCGGCGGTGTCGCGCGACGATCGATCGGCGCGTTCGGCATGCCCGGTGGCGGAGCCGGACCCGCTGCAACGCCGCGCGGTTCCTGGACGCGAGCGGGCGTCAGACAGAGGCGGGCGGGCCGCCTGACGCCGACAGGAACGACCTGTCGGCAACCCGCTAAACTCGTTCGCTCGGAATGCACGGGCGAGAGGGTTGGTGCGAGTCCGCTGCCTCCCTCCGGTCATCATGCCTCCGGACGGGGGGATGTTTTTGTCGCCAAACGCGTTGTGCAATCCATGCAATGCGAAGAATGGCGCGCGAATAGGTTGAGAGAGCTCGGCCATATACTAGGCCGACGGGCATCCTTGATGCGGCGCGCGGGAGGGCGACCATGGCGGAGTGGCTGATTGGCACATGGCAGGAGGACGCGGCCGCGTTGGGCATGCGCTTGGCGCAGATGGTGCCCGGCGAATGGAGCGAGCTGCGCGACGGCCCGATTCACGGCTTCGGCAAGCGAGGAGACCATGCGGATGGCCGCGATGAAGCGCGCCTGGTCGCGCGGGCGCTCCTGACCTATTTGACCGTCGACCAGAAGCCCCGCGCGCTGGCGCGGATTGTGCAGCGCCACTATCCGTCGTTTGCTCCCGACGAGCGCGACCGCATCGCGGCCCTGGCCCACGCGCGGCTTGAGCGCACGCCCCGGTTGGAAAGGCGCCGGCGCCGCGCCTTGGAGAGGCGCTTGACGCAGTTTTGTCGCGAGCATGCGCTGGTGCTGGCCGAGGGGGCCATGACCTTTCTGCTGGCCGATCAGCGGGCGCTCTGGGAACGTGCGGTGGACGACGCCGTCGACGACTGGCTGTTCGAGCGGGAAGAGGCGGACGTGGTGCACTGGCTGCGGCAGTATCGCGACGGCCGACCCGCGGCGTGCGCCCGTCTGCAGGTCTTTGGAGAAGTCGACGGCGTCGCCGTCGAGGATGACGGGGGCACCCGGCTGCACTGGCAGGCCCATGATCCCGAGCCGGGCGAGGACGGGCTGCTGGCGGCGTTGCTGACGTTGGCGCCGGCGGAACTGTTGATTCATCAAGGAGTGCGCGCGCCGGCCCGCCGCCTGATTGATGCGGTGTTCGGATCTGAGGCCACGTCGTGCCCCGGGTGTCCCCGCTGCCCCGCCCCGCGCCGACGGCAGGCGCCCTGAGCGTGTCCGCCGCCGTCCGCTTGACACCCCGCACGGACGGGTCTACTGTGAGAGCGCGATGAGCAGGCTGCGCGTTTGGATGGATTC
>DAHVOH010000233.1 GCA_027318915.1 Clostridiales bacterium | reverse complement strand
GCTCGCGTGGGTCGGAAGGATGCCGTGGCAAGAATAGCAGCCTGGTCAAAGAAGGAGATCGACCCGGGCGACCACAAGCGCTTCGCCGAGATCGCCGAGGGCGAACTGATAGGTCTGCATGAAGGTAATTTCGCCCGCTATCGAATCCGCCCATCGGAATTCGCAGCCTGGCGGCAAGTCTGGGAGTCGAGATGACCGATACCGTAGCAACATTCTCCTCGCCCGCCACTGGGTGTTGAGTTCCACTGAATTGACCCATGTTCGAACCTGCCCCGGCTGGGATCAGCGGGGGTGTATGGAGTGATCGGCATGGCATTGTTGGGCGTCATCCGACGCTGGGCCCTTCGGGAGGGCATATCGATCCGGGCGATCTCGCGGCGCACCGGGCTGTCGCGGAACACGATCCGCAAATATCTTCGTTCGGGCGCGGTGGAGCCGAGGTTCAAGGTTCCCGAGCGGTCCAGCGGCCTGGACCCGTTCGCGGGTAAGCTCTCGCTCTGGCTGAAGGCGGAGGCCGGCAAGTCCCGCAAGCAGAGACGCACCGTCAAGCAGCTTCACGCCGACCTGGTGGCTCTGGGATACGGCGGATCCTACGGCCGCGTGGCGGCCTTCGCCCGGGCCTGGAAGGCTGACCGGCTGCGGGAGCAGCAGAGCAGCGGGCGAGGCACGTTCGTGCCGCTGGTCTTTCAGCCCGGGGAGGCCTTCCAGTTCGACTGGAGCGAGGACTGGGCGATGCTGGACGGCGAGCGGACCAAGCTGCAGGTCGCGCACGTCAAGCTGTCACACAGCCGCGCCTTCACCATCCGGGCGTATCCGCTTCAGACGCACGAGATGCTGTTTGACGCCCATTACCACGCGTTCCGGGTTTTGGGTGGGGTGCCGCGGCGCGGGATCTACGACAACATGCGGACCGCGGTGGATCGGGTTGGCTACGGCAAGGAGCGCCAGGTCAATGCCCGCTTCCTGGCGATATCCGTCCAGGGATAAAACGCCTAACCATACCTCGTCTCACTTCGGGTACCATGCCGGCTTGCGGCCCGCCTTGAAAGCGGCGGTGCCTTCGATGCCTTCGGCTGAATTGCGTTGCATCCAGCTTTCGTGGGCGAGCATCGCCATTTGTCTGGCATCGAGGGTGAGGCCGTTGGCGCCAAGGAAGGAGCGTTTGGTGGCGCTGATGGCGCCGGGCGCGCCGAGCAGGAGGGCGTCGAGAATTTCGCCGAGCCGAGCCTCCAGTGTGTCCGCGGCGACGACCTCGTGCACCAGGCCGATGCGGCAGGCCTCGGCGGCGTCGAAGCGTTCGCCAGTGAGAGCGTAGCGCCTGGTGTGGCCAAGCCCCATGGCGTGGACCATGTGGGTGGAGATCGGGCTCGGCGCGACGCCGACCCGGACCTCGGTGAGCCCGAAGACCGCCGCCGGCGTGGCCAGCGCGACATCGACGCAGCACACCACGCCACAGCCGCCACCGAAACAGGCGCCATGCACCAGGGCCAGCGTCGGGTGGGGAAACTCGTTGAGCAATTGCATGGCCCGCGTCGTTGCCATTGAGGCGTTAAAAGCACGCTCGGGCGGGTAGGTGGCGGCGCGGGCCAGCCAGTCGATATCGGCGCCGGCCTGAAAATGTTTCCCGGCGCCGCGAATGACCAGCGCGCGGGTCGTGAGGTCGGCAGCAAGACGTTCCAGCCCCACGATCAGCGCCTCGAGCAGCGTCTCGTCATAGGCATTACCGCGCTCCGGCCGGTTCAGCGTCACCGTAGCGATGCCGCGCGGGTCGGTTTCCAGCAGAACGGGCGATGTCATCTTGCGTCTCCTCGCAGGT
>DAHVOH010000232.1 GCA_027318915.1 Clostridiales bacterium | reverse complement strand
CCCAAAGGCGGGCAGAATGAGGATATACACCTCCGGATGCCCGAAGATCCAGAACACGTTGGCCCACAAGAGCGGATTGCCGCCGGCCGCCACACTGAAGAACTGGGCTCCGAAAAGCCGCTCGAAGGTCTGCATGAACAGGTTGACCGTCAGCGGCGGGAAGGCGAACAGCACGAGCACCATGGTCACCAGGGTGGTCCAGCAAAACATGGGCAGGCGCATGAACGTCATGCCGGGCGCCCGCAGGTTGACCAGCGTGACCAGGAAGTTGATTCCCGTCATCAGCGTGCCGATGCCGGCAATCTGCAGGCCAATGTCGTAGAAGTCCACGCCGAGACCGGGGCTGTAATGGATGCCGGAGATGGGCACGTAGTTGAACCAGCCGGCGTTGGGCGCGCCGCCCAGAAACCAGCTGGAGTTCAGGAACAGACCGCCGGCTAAAAACAGCCAGAAGGACAGCGCGTTGAGGCGGGGATAGGCAACGTCGCGGGCTCCGATCTGCAACGGCACCACCGCGTTGATGAATCCGATCAGCAGCGGCATTCCCGCCAAGAACACCATGGTCGTGCCATGCATCGTGAACAGCTGGTTGAACGTCGCGGCGGAAACCACGTGCCCGTCGGGATGCGCCAGCTGCAGGCGCATAATGAAGGCCTCGACGCCTCCTATGGCGAAGAACAGAAACCCCGCCATCAGGTATAACTGGCCGATGCGCTTGTGATCCACCACCGACAGCCAGCTGATGAGACGATTCTGGGGACGCGCGTAGGCGTCCGCCGCCAGCCCCACGTGAGGGATGCGCTCAGTCGTTGACGCCATCAGACTCCCTCCTGCCCAAAACAACCGGATGTGTCGGCTCCTGTTCGCGCCCTCACTTGAGACTCTCCAAAAATGCCACTAGCGCCGTGATTTGAGCCGGCTTGAGATGCAGGTTGGGCATCAGCGCGCCGGGTTTCACCGCCTGCGGGTCATGCAGCCAGCGGGCCAGATTGGCCGGAGTGTTCGGCAAGATATTGCCGGCAATCATCATCCGTCCGGTCAGGTCGGTGAGATTGGGGCCCACCACGCCGCCGAACTTGGTGCCGGAGATGGTGTGGCAGACGCTGCACCCCACGGTGCCGAACAGCTGCTCGCCTTCGAGGGCCAACGGGGTCGTCGGAGTGCTGACGGGGTGCTGCATCGTCGCCACCCACGCGTTGAACTGCGCCGGGGTCTGGGCGTCCACGATGAGCCGCATGTCGGCGTGCCCGGTCCCGCAAAACTCGGCGCACTGGCCATGATAGATGCCCGGTTGGGTGGCTTCCACCCAGATATAGTTCATCTTGCCGGGCACCAGATCCGTCTTGCCGCCCAGGCGGGGCACCCAGAAGGCGTGCAGCACGTCGGCCGAGGTCAGCCCCAGGACAACTTTGGTGTCAATCGGAATGTGCAGCTCATTGGCCGTCACGATGTTCTGACCCGGATACGTGAAGGCCCACCAGAACTGGTGGCCGGTCACCGTGATCTGCAAAGCATTTTTCGTCAGCGGCGAGGCGGTTTCCGCAAAGGTCTGCTTGACCGTTCCGACCGCCAGCAGCGCGAGCAGCAGGGCGGGCACGATGGTCCAAAGAAATTCCAGTCGGTTGTCCCCGTGAACCTGAGGCGGCAGCTCGGTTTGCCCGGGTCGCGCCCGAAACCGCACCAGCGCCACCACCAGCACGGCCGCCACCACGAGAAAGATTTCCACCATAATCCAGAAGCTGGATTCAATGAGACTCAGCTGCGCCTGCGCCACCGGTCCAGCCGGCTCCAGGACCGACTGCGGTCCATGCAGGAAGCCGCATCCGCTGA
>DAHVOH010000231.1 GCA_027318915.1 Clostridiales bacterium | reverse complement strand
TTTTGCGCTTCTTGTGGCGCTGGCCGAACGCGCACGCGAGGCTCTTCGCGCGCGCGGCGAAGAGGCCCGGGAAGGGGAGGCCGGCATGGCCTTGGCGTTCCGGGCCGCAAGCACCTGGTGTGTCGTTCCACGGGGCGATGTACGCGAAATTCTCTTTCCCCTTCCTCTGACACGGTTGCCCCGGGCGCGCTCTTGGCTGCTTGGGCTGGCGAACGTGCGTGGATCCCTCGTCGCTGTGACCGATCTTGGCCACTTCCTTGGTGGACCTCTGACCGAGCCGGGATCCCGGAGCCGCCTCCTCTGGATCAATCACCCCCGTCTGCCCTGTGCGCTTCTCGTCGATGAAGTGGCCGGGTTCCGCCGACTGCAAGCGGGAACGCCACCTCCGCGGACGGGCGAACAACCGTTCCTTGGGGCGATCCACAACGTGGGGGGGCAGATCTATCGGCACCTTGATATCCCGCGCCTGGCCGACGACCGGGCTTTCCTCGAGGCGTCCCTCTGATGAGCCTCCATCGTTCTTCCCCGTCCCGTACGGCGCCGGTCGTCGGGGCCGGATTGTTTTCCGCGTAAGGAGTTAGATCATGGCAGAACAAGGCATTCGCTCCCGTCGCTCGCTGTTGCTCGGGTTTCTTCTCGGTGTGGTTTTTGTCGCCGCCGGTGTGCTCGAGCTTCGGCAGCTCAACGCTTGGCGCCTAAGGACGGCGGCGGTGCGGCGGACGGCCCTCCGCGAGGCCTATCGTCTGAGCCGTTTCCCGGCCGATTACCGTGCGGCCTTCGAAGCCAACCACCCCCACGCTCTCGGACGCCTTCTGACGCGCGCCCAGTCGCTGATGGCGGGGGCAAACGCCCTGCAGTCCCGTGAGGCCAGTGCCGACCCCGCTTTGAAAGCCCTCATCAGTCAGCTTGGGCAAGTCCGACCGCTGCTCGCCGAAGCCGTCGCCAGAACCGCGGCCGCGAGGGGACCCCTCGAGAAGACGTTCCAGTCCGTCCACGCCGCCCGCATCGCCCTTCCTCTCTATCGACTCTCAGCCCGCCGGTTGGCCGATCGGCTGGAGTCCGTGGGCGCCTCGGTGTCGCAGGTGCTGCCCGCGTCACGTCTGGCCGATGAGGCGTCGCGGCTCAACCGCCGACTGGCGGCCTTCGGGCGTCCTCACACTCTCTTTCGCAGGTATGCGGATGGACTGCGCCGAAGAGCCCGGAAGATGGAGGAAGTGACTCGCGGACTGGCGGTCGGATCCCGGCGCCTTGGGCTCCCGCCCGTGCGTGATCCGGCTTTTTCCCCCGCCCTGCGCTCGTTGTCCGCTCTTTTTGCGCCGGTGGCCCGCGGGGTAGGGTTGATCGTCGGTCAGGGCAAGGTGCTCGACCCGATCGCAGACCGGGTCCTGCTGGCAACCGCCGTGATCGGCATCCTGGCGGCCGGCGCGGTGCCGATCCCCGTCGCCGTCATCGCTCTGACCCGCGAGGGCCTGGTGGCTGTCGCAGCGGCCGGCTTGGCCCTGGCCGGGGCCCGGCGCATCGATGTGACACTGGTCGGCAAGGCGGGGACTTTCGGACTGATGTGTGCCTTCCCGCTCTTCCTCGCCGGCCACTCCACCATCGGTTGGCACCGTGCTGCGCTGCTGCTCGCGTGGGCGGCGGCGATCATCGGACTCGTCCTGGGCTGGGTGTCGGTGGTGCTGTACGCCCCGCTCGCACGGGCGGCGCTGACCGACCGACGAGCGGCTGCCGCTGGCGACCGCGACGCCTCCACCCTCTGATACAGGGCACGTCCCGCCCGCACCTATCGATCGAACGACACCAAAGAGTGGTCGCCAGCTTCTCGTAACGCAGATTGGAGCCTCCGCGTGACGATCGT
>DAHVOH010000230.1 GCA_027318915.1 Clostridiales bacterium | reverse complement strand
AGAGACCTCCAATGGAACTATCGATCTGCCGGAAGTCCCTTACGAGCCCGAGTCATCCGAACTACGACCCGCTGGCTCCACTAGCGAGGGGTCCTTGCCTAGACCGCAAGTCCGAAATCGAAAGGTCTTTATTTCACACGGCAAGAGTCGTCGCGTCGTAGACCAACTAAAGGAGTTGTTGGTCTTCGGCGACTTCGAGCCCGTGATTTCCGTCGAGCAAGAAACCGTGTCTAAGCCGGTCCCACAGAAAGTTCTCGACGACATGCGTGCGTGTGGGGCCGGTATAATCCACGTTAAGCCCGAGGAGAGGCTGCTAGACCAGGAGGGTAACGAACGCCGGATCCTTAATCAGAACGTTCTGATCGAAATTGGGGCCGCTATGGCTCTATACGGCGAGCACTTCATCTTGCTTGTAGAAGATGGCGCCAAGCTTCCGTCAAATCTCCAAGGTCTTTATGAGGTTCGCTATTCTGGTGAAGAACTCGGCTATGAAGCCACCATAAAGGTTCTTAAAGCCCTTAACCAGTTCAAGGTCAGCCTTTCTTGAGACATTGAAGCTCGACACTCCACTGTCACAGTGGTCGTACGATTCCGAGACCTCACCGCTTAGGACGGATTAATAGATATGTATGTTGCCGTCGATGAATCCCAGGACACCCAGCACTTTGTGTTAGCCGCTGTCGCGGCCGAGGATCTCGTGACTCTCAATGCAACGGTAGGTAAGTTTCGTACGGTTTCACGACACCTCTCGGTGGCCGTGCGGGAGTATCACGAGTTTGACCTCCACCGTGACCATCCGCGTTTGTTGACACGGTTGTTGGACGAAATGTGCGTGGCAAAGCGGAAAGGACGGCGACCGGGACCCCGGACCGACATCAAGATCTTGGCCACCTACTATTTGAAGGCACCGTCGGAACAAGCGGGCACCGCTTTGGGGCACATCCGCATGGTTACGGTATACCGAGAACTGTTCCGCTCACTGGTCTGGGCACTTCCGCTGACACCACAAGAAGACGCCCAAATCTCATGTGACCGCTTCGAAGGCAGCGAGGCACTCCTCCCCACCCTCCAAAGCATCCTCATCGCACGCGCCGCGGGAAGTATACGTTTCGTCGACTCTGTGCTGGAGAAACCATTGCAATTGGCTGATCTAGCCGCAGGCACCATCCGACGCCACTTAGATGGTGACGCGAACGAAGGACGTTTCCGGTATGTGGCTCCAGTGCTCTATCATCTCGGCGTGGTCCCCGTGAAGCAATAAAAATGGGCAACTTCACTGTGGAGACCTTGCGTACTCTGGTTCACCCAGAGCGCCTCACGTCACGTTAGCGCAACGGGGCAACACAGGAGAGGTTGCACTCTAAGAAGTATTATACCCACTCGCCACCCTCAATACTACGCTGTTTGCATCACCGTGTCGCTAAATCCCGTTCTGCAGGGCTAACCGATCCGGTTCGGCTCTTCACGCGATCGCCGTGTGAGTCCTATAGTGGTCCCAGAAATTTAGACAGGCCCTGAAGTCCCTATCGCCTTACACTCGAAGCCTGATGAGAAAGCACTCCTCCCCGACCGTGAAGGCCCAAGTGGTCCTGGAAATGCTCGAGGAAACGCGGCCCGTGACCGAACTTGCCACAGAATACGGCATCGCCCCGCGGCTCCGGCAGCGCTGGCGCCGGGAGGTAGTCGACCGTCTGCCGGACCTCTTTGCCGACCCCGCCGCGGCCCAGAAGGCGGCGGCGCAGGACGCCAAAGTGGAGGACCTGTATGCGCAGATCGGCCAGCTGACAACCCAAGTGGCCTGGCTCAACAAATCTGGCCTCGACCCTGAGTCCTGAGGCCCGCCGGGCCTTGGTGGACCGGGAGGAGGACCGCCCGCAGCCGCTCCGCGTGCAAGCCGACTTGCTGGCGGCCAGCCGGGCGAGCTTGTCTTA
>DAHVOH010000022.1 GCA_027318915.1 Clostridiales bacterium | reverse complement strand
AGCTCGTCATCCATGAAGATGGCCTCCACCGGGCATTCGGGCACGCACGCTCCGCAGTCGATGCACACGTCGGGATCGATGTACAACTGCGAAGCCGCTTCAAATTCCGCTTATCCGTCGATGTTCTTGGCCGGGTGAATGCAGTCCACGGGACAAACTTCGACACAACTTTGGTCCTTGAGTTCGGCGCAGCGACCGGTGATGACGTGCGGCATGTCGGTCCTCCTCGATGATGGCTGATGCGGATCCCGCGCCTAGTATAGCGTTCGCGCCCGGCGCTGTCAGCCGCCGAGGAGCCGGGGGGTTTCGGTCCTGCCCCCGGTGTGCGAGAATAGATTCACGCGTCGGCGGGACAACCCCCTGCGGGCAGCGGCGGTCGGCAACGTAGAAGGTGAACCCAGAGGAGGCGATAGGCGTGGACGATCGAACCTGGGATAGGTTGGGCGGCATCGCCATCGGTGCCATGATCGGGTTTCTGGCCGGTGTGCTTTTGGCCCCCACGTCGGGCGAAGACACGCGGACGACCATCAAGAACCGAGCGCGCGACTCCCTGGATCAAATCAAAAACACCGTCGGCGATTTGCAAAAGACGGTGCGCGAACAAAGCGCAGCCCTGTTTCGGCATGAAACCGAGCTGAGCCGGGTCAACAACCACGGCGGCGCCGGGGTGCTGGATGCCCCCACCCCGCCCACCTCCTCGTCGTAAGGGCCGCGTGATGTCAACGCCCGCAGCACTCACGGCCCTCGTCATCATTCTGGGCGTGCTGACGTTGGCGGTGGTGACGGCACTGGTGCTGCTGGCCATCATGGTGAACCGGTTCCTCCGTTTCGAGCAAATGACGGCCGCCGATCTCAATCAGATCAAGGACAGTCTGAAGGCGACGGTGGGCCGCGTTCAGGAAGCGGCGGGACGGGTGTCGGATACCTTGGATCGCCTGGGCGCCGGGGCGCGTTACGCCGGATGGGCGGCGGACGCCGCGTCGGCGCTGCTCCTGTGGCGACGGCGGGCGCCCCGCCCCTCCCAACAGGCGCCGTCCCCCGGTCGTTGGCGACGTTGGGCGACCGGCATCTCATTGGGTATTGTGGCATGGCAGGCGCTGGGGCGGCGCCGTCGGCCGCCTCGTGCGGACGGTGACGGTCGTTAATGCGGGGCGCTTTTGTCCCGCTTTTGTCCCGGTGGGCCGGACCGGCGAGGCCGGCCCTTTTTGCGGCGCGCCTTCAGCACCGGCGGCGTCCGGTTGCCGCCCCGAATCACGGTCCACGGGCGCCGATGCGCTTTGCCTCGGCGGCGCGCGCTAATGCTGTTGGTGCGATACGCCCACACCACCAGCACCGCCACAGCCAGCACCAGCACCAACCCGACCGCGACCACCAGTTGATCGGTGGTCTGAGTCGAGAGCGCCAGCACGAGGCCCGGACTTTCCATCGCCGCACCACCTGCCTGGGAGCATCCGGTTGCCTGCTATTGTAGCGGCTTTGACCGGTTTCCGTTAGACCCCGACGCCGCAGAAATCCGCCCAAACGCGGGCAAACTCCAGGGTGTCGCCGACGGCGCACAGCGAGAGTCGGGCCCGGACGGGCGCATCGGGCGGAAAGAAAATGCGCAGATCCGGGTCCAACCCGGAGGCCGCCCGCTCCCCCCGCGCCATTCGTTGCAGGGGCCGGGCAAGCGCCCGCTCGATCCACGCCCGCACCCGCGCCCGGGCTCGCGCCGCATCCTCATCCGGCAGCCAGAAAAAGGCATGGCCGGCGCCCCCGGCCGGCCATCGCGCCCCGCTCCGCGACGGCCACCAGAACGCTCGCACCTGCTCTTGCCCGGCCGCCGTGAACACCTGACCCGCCAGCCGGACAATCGCCGCTCCCACGGCGCCGTCACCGGTCTTGTTGTCGAAGTCCACCGCCAGCCACGCCGTGCGGGCGGCTTCGGAGGCCACCAGCGTGAGCCACGCCCCGGGATCCTGACGGCGCGCCATGTCCCAGCTGTCCACGACCACGTCGGCGGCTCCCGACCTGTGAGTCACCACCGCCACCCCGGCGCCCGCCAGGAGGCGCCAGGCGGCCTCCCTCCCCAATCCCCCGGCCTCATGCATCGGCGGGCCCGGTCTGCTCCGGCACGAACCAGCCCGACTGTCCCGTGGATGGCCGCTCCATGCGGTACCATAGACCGCGATGGTCGAGCCGGGTTTCCGCGAGCCACGCCACTTCCTCCCACGCAGGGACATAGAGCCGCGTGCCCAACGGCGGCGCCTGACTCAGCGGGGAGATCCCCACCCCGACCTGCCCCGGCCCGGTCCCCCAGGCAAACGCGGTCTCCCAGATCTGTCCGGTGACGAATTGAGCCTCCGGTGCCGCTAGATAGCGAATGAGCCGGGCTACATCGCCGCCGATGGGAAAGACGCGGCCGGCGTCGTCAGCGCCGATTCGCTCCTTATCGGTGCGCTTGATGTCACTCGGGCAGACCATATTGGCCGTGATCCCGAAACGGCGCTCTTCCTGGGCCAGCGTGCGTGTCATGGACGCCAGCGCCGCCTTGGCCGCGGCATAGGGTCCATGCTCGGCCCATCCCAACGCTTGGCCGGCTCCCACGAAACCCAGCGTGACGATGCGCCCCAAACCGCCGGCGCGCAGCAGCGGCAGTGCCGCCTGGACGAGCCGAAAGCTCCCCAGCACGTTGCCCTCCCACATGACGCGCCAGATGTCCTCGGGCGTTTGGGCCAGGCTCAGCGGCGGCCGATGATAGGGGCCGGCGTTGCACACCAAAACATCCACGGCGCCCCACGCCGCCCGCGTCTGCTCCACGAGCCGCCGGCCGTCGTCGGGGTCATGCGGACTCCACGCCTCCACGCGCACCTCCACACCCGATCGGTCGCCCAGCCCGCTCGCCCATTGCCGGCAGCCTTCGTCCGGCCGCCGGCTTGTCGCCACGACCCGGTGCCCCGCCTGGGCCAGCGTTTCGGCAATGGCCCGACCCAGTCCATGACAGCCGGCCGTCACCACGGCGACCCGTTGCACCTGCCTCCCACCTCCTGTGCGCGATACTGTATTCTAGCAAGACCAAGCAGGGGGAAGGAGTGGGGACGATGGCGAAGCTGAGCGGGCGCACGGCCGTTGTCACCGGAGCCAGTGCCGGGCTCGGGCGCGCCCTGGCGGTGACGCTGGCTCGCGAGGGGGCCGATGTGGTGCTGCTGGCCCGGAGGCGGCCGGCCCTGGAGGAGACGGCCGCGCGGGTCCGGGCGGAGGGTCGCCGGGCGCTGGTGTGCCCCGTCGACATTCAGAGCCCCGAGGGCGTGGAGCACGTGCGCGCCGCGATCGCGGCCGAGGTGCGGCCGCAGATCCTCATCAACAACGCCGGCCAATTTCTGGCCGGCCCGCTCGCGGACCAAGAGGCCGCCGCCGTGGCGGGCATCCTCGGCACCGTGGTCACCGGCACGGCCCTCATCACGCGTGCCCTCCTTCCGGTGCTGCGCGAGGGACGACCCGGCCATATCATCAATATCGGCGCACGAGTGGCCGCACCTGGATATCCGGCCCGGGCCCGCGACACCTCGGTGGTTTATCAGACCGCCAAGGGCGCTCTTGCCTTGTTCAGCCAGCTGCTGCGCCAGGAGGTGTCCCCCGAGGTTCGGGTATCGACCCTGTATCTCCCGGCCATCGGCAGCCGCGCCGACCTGGATGACCCCGACTCCGCGCTGGCGGCCCTCTATGGGTCCACGCCGGTGCTCCCGCTCCGGGTGGTGACCGGCGCGGTGCTGAGGCTCTTGGCGGGCGACGGCCCCGTCGCCGAGGAATTGGTGCTCGCCCCGTAGGCCCGTCCGGCGTGGCAATGTTTACCGGCCCCGCACCCCGCCCGGGTGTCGCGTATACGGTATAGCCGACGTCAATACGCGGGGGGCGGAACCATGTGTGGAATTGCCGGCTGGGTCAATTGGGCCAAGACGCTGGACAACGCCGCGGCCGTGGTGGAGGCGATGGGAGCGGCGATTGCCTGTCGCGGCCCGGATGCGTGGGGGCTTTGGCTGGAGCCCCACGTCGGCTTCGCGCATCGGCGTCTGGTGGTCATCGACCCGGAGGGAGGACGCCAGCCGATGCAGGCCGTGTCCGGTCGCGGCCGCTTCATTCTGGTCTACAACGGAGAACTGTACAACACCGAGGACCTGCGTCGTGAGCTGGTCGCCCGCGGGCATCGTTTCTTTGGGCACTCGGACACGGAAGTGGTGCTCAAGAGCTATATCGAATGGGGCGACGACAGCGTCGCACGCTTCAACGGCATTTTTGCCTACGCGCTCTACGATGAGGTCGCCGGGCGCCTGCTGCTGGTTCGCGACCGGCTGGGCGTCAAACCGCTGTTCTATGCGCAGCTGACCGACGGCAGCCTGCTGTTCGCGTCCGAGGTCAAGGCGCTGCTGACGCATCCGGGACTTCCCCACGAAGTGGACCGCGACGGCGTGGCCGAGATTTTCGCCTTGGGCCCCGCCCGCACGCCGGGTTTCGGCATCTACCGCCGTGTGCGCGAGGTCCGCCCCGGATGGACCGCGGTCTTTGATCGCCGGGGACTTCGCACGCGGGCCTACTGGCAGCTTGTTTCCCGTCCCCACGCAGACGACCCCGCGGCCACGGTGGCGGCCGTCCGCCGGTTGGTCGAAGATGCGGTCGAGCGTCAGCTGGTCTCCGATGTGGGTGTGTCGACATTTCTGTCCGGGGGCCTCGACTCCAGTCTGGTCACGGCTCTGGCCGGGCGAACGCTGGCAGAACGCGGGCAGATCCTCGACACGTATTCGGTGGATTTTGTGGATCAGGCGCGCTACTTCCGGCCCAACGCGTTTCAGACCAGCCTGGACGCGCCCTGGGCCCGCCTGGTCAGCGGCCATGTCGGCACCCGCCATCACGAGGTGGTGCTGGACACCCCGGATTTGGCGGACCACCTGCTTGACAGTCTCGCCGCGCGAGATTTTCCGGGCATGACCGACATCGACACCTCGCTTTACCTGTTTTGCCGGGAAGTCAAACGGGATCACACCGTTGCCCTCTCGGGCGAGGCCGCCGATGAAGTGTTTGGCGGCTACCCCTGGTGCCATCGTGCGGACGCGCTCGCGGCCGACACGTTCCCCTGGGCGCGGCGTCTTGGTGACAGGCTCCGGATTCTAGCGCCGGACCTGGTTGACGCCATCGCCCCGCAGGCATATGTGGAGCAGCGTTATCGCGAAGCGCTGGACGAAGTGCCCCGGCTGGCCGGTGAGACCAACGGGGCCCGCCGCATCCGCGAAGTGCTCTACCTCAATCAGACGCGCTTTCTGCCGACCTTGCTGGACCGCAAAGACCGGATGAGCATGGCGTTCGGCCTGGAGGTGCGTGTCCCCTTCTGCGACCATCGGCTGGTGGAGTATGTGTGGAACATCCCCTGGGAACTGAAAAGCCTGGGCCACCAGCCCAAAGGCGTGCTCCGCGCCGCCGCCCGCGGCCTGCTGCCCGATCCGGTGGTCGATCGCGTCAAAACCCCCTACCCCACCACGCATCATCCCGCCTACGCGCTCTATTTCCGAAACTGGCTGGCCGAGGTGCTGGACGATACGGCCTCTCCGCTCCGGCCGTTGCTGAACCTGCGCGCCGTGCGGGAACTGCTGGAGGCCGACCCCGGCGGCTGGGATCTGCCGTGGTTCGGTCAAATGATGGGCGTGCCGGCGCTGTTTGCCTATCTGGTTCAATGCGATGCGTGGCTCCGCACCCAGCGCGTCAGCCTGCGGCTCTGAGCCCTCTACCAGTGCAGGGCGTGTCCCGGCAGCGGCCGCCGTTGCGTTTCAATCAGCTGCCGCTGCGCCGGGGTGAGCGGTGCCGGCTTCAATTTCGGCTCGCCGCCTTCCTCACCTGGCGGCTCCTCCTCCAACACGTAGAGGTCATCCAGCCCATCGAGGCGGTCGATGAACAGCACGCCTTCCAAATGGTCAATCTCATGCTGAATGATGCGGGCGGTAAAGCCTTCAAACTTGAGGCGGACGCGCTCTCCCTGCAGCGTCTCGGCCATAATCTCAACACGCTCCGCCCGACGCGTCTGCCCATAGACACCCGGCACGCTGAGGCATCCGTCGAAGTCGGTCAGTTCACCGCTGGCCTTGATGATCTTGGGGTTCACCACGGCAATGGGCTCCACCTCATCGCCCGCCTCATAGGGGCGATACACAAACAACCGCCGATTCACACCCACCTGTGGGGCCGCAATGCCGTGGGCCGCGACCGTGTCCCAGGTTTCCCGCAAATCCTGCACCAGCGCCGCTGCTTGGCGCACATCCGCATACCGCACCGACCGTGCTCTCAGCACCGCCGCGTCGCGGGGAATCATATAGATTGGCCGAACCGTTTGCCTGCACCTCCATGTTGCTCGCTCCGATTCTACCATGCCGGATCCGCGTTCCCCCGTCCACCCAGGCTTCCGAGGAACGCCGTGACCAGAGCCGCCACCCCGGGCGCCCACTGCAGCAGTTCGTGCCCCGCCTCAGGCACGGCGACCACCCGCAACCGCGGCATGGCCCGGGCCAACGCGGCAACACCCGCCGGGGAGGCGGTGCCGGCATGAACCAGCAGGGCCGGTCCCGGCCAGGGCCACAACGCATCCAAGCGATAGGTGGCCTGCCACTCCAGATACTGGGCCGCCAGCGTCGGCGACAGTCGAGGTTCCACGCGGCCGTGTCGCTCCTGCACCCAGGTGCGGAGAGCCGCTCGCGCCGCCTGGTCAAGAGGGCCCCTCTCCCCCATGGCCTCCCAGAACGCGTTCCAGTCCGGCCACCGATGGGCCGCGTGCCAATCCCGCACGCACTGCCGTCGATCCAGCGGCGTCTCCGCCCGCGGGCGCTCTTCCGCGCCCCCGTCCAGCAGCACCACGCCGGCGACCCGAGTCTCGACCCAGGGCAGGCCCATCAGCGCGGCCACCGCTCCCAGCGCATGGCCGCCCACCACCGCCGGACGGCCGACGAACTCCAGGAGACTGTGCCACACCGCCACCACATCCGCTCCATCCACTGTCTCGAGGTCCTCCGAGCCCCCGTGACCGGGCGGATCCACCGCCCACACGGCACCGCCCTGGCGCGGCAGAGCGTGTAGCAGCGGCAACAAGGCCTCGGCGCCCCAGCCGAGGTCAGGCCACCACAAGGATGGCAGACCGGCTCCGCGGCGTCCCACCACACGAACGGTCTTGCCCCGCGGTCCCGCGATGCGCACCTCCTGCAGGTCCACGACTCTCCCCCTTCGCGTGGCTCCCGCGCACATCGCCCGGCTGGTGCCCTGCGTCATGACGCCACGGGCTCAATCGGCTAGAATCCAGACGGGAGTGTGGCCAACCCTGTGAACACCGCCGACTCGACGCGTCTTGTTCCCGCCGCCGGAGAACCCTACCGCTGGCTCGAAGTGCCGGACGACGCGCCGGCCGCGTACCTGCGTTTGTCGCCGGTTCTGGCGGAAGCGATCGCCCTGACGGCGCGGGACGGCCCTCCCGCGGTCCTGGTGCGGCCGCAGCGCCCATACGTCCTCCTCGGTCCCCAGGACCGCCGCCTGCCGCGCGTGGAGCAGGCCGCCGCCACGTTGACGGCTCGGGGCCTGCCGGTGTTCATGCGCATCAGCGGAGGCAGTGCCGTCCTGCTCGACGAGCACTGCCTGTCCTTCGGGGCCATGCGCGCGTGCCGGGACTTGACCACCCTGGAGCGCAATTTTCGCGAGCTGGCCGCCGGCGCCCTGGAGGCGCTCCGCATTCTGGGCGTCAAGGCGGCCTTCGGTGCCGCCCGGGGCTCCTACTGCGAAGGACCGTGGGACATTGTCGTCAACGGGCGCAAGGTGGCCGGCATCTCCCAAGCCATCCGCCAAGGCTTCACCCTGGTGAGCGGCATGCTGCTGGTTGACCAGGAGCCGGTTGCCACCACCGCGTTCATTCAAGAATTCTACCGACAGGCCGGCTCCGACCGCCGCTTCGATCCGGAAGCCGTCACCAATCTCAGCCTCCAATTGGGCCGGCCCGTGACGCGAGAGGAAGTGCGCGCCGCATTGCGGATCGGGTACGAACGCACCCTCGGCCTCGCCCCCTCGGCCATTGGCGACGCGGAATGGCAACGGGCGGAAGTCCTCCATTCGCAGCGCCGGTTTCCGGCAACCGCCGCCGGCTAGCCCCCCGTTCCGGGCGGCCCGTCATCGTCCAGATGCCGCCTGAGCCACTCGCGCATCATCTCCAGGCGAAACACCCGGTGCCAGGGCTTGCCCTGGCGGCTGATGCCGTGAGACTCCCCGGGATAGCGGACCAGGGTCACGTCGCGGCCCAACGTCTTGAGCACCATGAACAGCTGCTCGGCCTGCTCCATCGGCAGGCGCAGATCTTGCTCCTGGTGCTCCAGCAGCAGCGGGGTCCGGATCGCGCTCGCATAGCGGAGCGGCGACTGCTGCCAGTACGGCTCCGGATTTTCCCACCACCGGGCTCCTCCATATTGGGGCATGCGCAGCCACCCCATGTCGCTGGTTCCCATGGCCGACACCCGATTGACCACCGACCGCATGGCTACCGCCGCCACGAACCGGTCCGTGTGGGAAATGGCCCAATTGACCATGAACCCGCCGTAACTGCCGCCGGCGATGGCCACGCGCCGACCGTCCAAGCCCGGATCCCGCGCCAGCGCGGCATCGAGCCCCGCCAACACGTCCTGATAGTCCCGGTCGCCCCACTGACCCATGATGGCGGTGCAAAAGGCGTGGCCGTAGCCCAAGCTCCCCCTCGGATTGGTATACACCACCGCCCATCCCGCCTGCGCCAGCACTTGAAACTCAAAGAAGAAGCGTTCCCCGTACAGAGACGCCGGTCCGCCGTGAACCTCCAGGACGACCGGCACGGGTCCCGGACGGCGTCCCGCGTGGCGCAGGATCCATCCGTCGACCGGGGGACCGCCCGGCGCGCGGAATTGAAACTTGGTCGGCCGTGCAATGTCCTCGGGCCGCCAAGGAACCGGCCAGACCCATGTCCGCTCCTCGCCGTCCCACCAACTGAGAGCTGACGGTGTCACCGGGTCCGACCAGCCCAGCAACAGGCTGTCGTCCGAGCCGCCCGCCAGCGAGCCAATCACACGATCCCCCGCCAGCAGCGGCCGGCCCGGGCCCCGTCCGTCAAACTCCCAGACTTCGACCCGGCCCTCCGTGGCCACCTGGGCCGCCACGGTCTGTCCGTCTCGGCGCCAGACCAGCTGCGAACGCTGCGGGGCCAGCGTGTCGCCGGCGGTATGATCGCCCAACGGCCGGTCCAGCGCCGCGCTCCAAAGCTCCGGGTCCCGACCCGGAACCACCAAGTAGAGACCGCTGTTGCCGTATCCCAAATCCTCCGGGCGCGTGCCCAACACGGCCAGGGCCCGGCCGTCCGGCCGCCAAGCCGGAGCCTCCACGCCAATCTCCCCATGAGTGAGGAGCTCTTGGCGCCCACTTGGCAGATGCAGCCGGTGCAAATCGGCCGGGAACGGGCGGCTGTCCGCGTCCGGTCGCAGATTGGCCACAAACGCCACAAAGAGGCCGTCGGGACTGATCGCCGGCGCGACATGGTGAGCGGGCTCATGCGTCAGCACCGTGGTCTGGCCGTCCGGTACCGTCACCCGCACCAGCTGCCGGAAGCGATCGTCGAAGAACCCCACGCCGTCCATCTTGTGGTATTGGTGGCGGATGATGCGCACATCCTGGGTGTAGCGGGTCCTCGGGTCCCCGGGCGCCGGCTCGTCCTCCGACTCCAGCCCGGCGTCGCGAAGCGCCGCCACCACAATCAGACTGGCGCCATCGGAGCACCACACCAGATCAGAGACCCCGCCACGAATATGCGTGAGCTGGGCCGGCTCGCCCCCATCCAGCGGCAGGATCCACACCTGGCTTGCTCCCGAGCGCCGCGAAAGAAACGCCAACCGCTGGCCGTCCGGGGACGGGCGCGGGTCGTGGTCCGAGGGGCCCGCGGTGAGCCAATGGGGCGTTGGCGGGGACGGGCTCGTCCGGTCCAAATAGCCGAGGCGGGTCTCGCCCCGATTCTCGGTTCGGTTGAGGCGGCTCTCCACAAAGTAGAACCGCTCCCGAATCGGGTCCGCGATGGGAGCGCCGACCAGCTTCAACGCCAAAAGATCCTCGGGCACCAGGCTCATACGCTTCTCCTTCGCGCCAGCATCTCAGTCACCCTCCAAAGCGGCCGCCACCGCCGGCACCGTCTCGGCCCGCCACACACTGGCCGCCCAGGAGAATCCGGACCCGAACGCCACCGTGAGAACCGTCTGTCCGGCCCGAATCAGCCCCCGTTGAATCGCCTCCACCAACGCGATGCCGATGGAGGCAGAGCCGGTGTTGGCGTATTCCTGGACGTTGCTGAACACCTTCTCCGCCGGCAGCCGCAGCCTCTCTTGGACCGCGTCGATAATGCGCTGATTGGCCTGATGCGGCACCACCCAATCCACCTGGTCGAGAGACAGGCCCGCCTGCGCCACCGCCTGGAGGGCGGCGTCGGCCATTTTGGTGACCGCATTCTTGAACACGTAGGGGCCGTGCATCACAATGCGGTGGTGATGGCCACCCGCCACCAGCTCCGGCGTCAACGGATTCTTCGTCCCGCCGTAAGGCTTGCCGAGAATGTCGGCATCGCGGCCATCGGTGCGCGCGTACAGGCTCTGTACACTGAACCCCCGGCACGGCCCGCCCGGCGCCCGGGGCAGCACCAGCGCCGCTCCGGCGCCGTCTCCGAACAGAACCGCGGTGGACCGGTCCGACCAATCCATCGCCTTGCTCAGCACCTCGCAGCCAATCAGCAAGACCGGCTCTCCCATCGCCGCCCGGGCTTGCGCCAATCCCATCCCCGCCACGAATCCCGAACAGCCGCCGGTCAAGTCCAGGGCTATCGCGCCGCGCGCTCCCAGCGCCGCCTGCACGAAGCAGGCGCTGGCCGGATTCCACATCTCCGGCGTGTCCGTCGACACCAAGACCCAACGCACCTCATCGGCCGGGAAACGGGCCGCCTGCAGGCACAACTCCGCCGCTTGCGTGGCCACCGTGGCCGTCGATTCGTCGGGACCGGCGATGCGCCGGGCACGAATTCCCGTCCGGCTGTAGATCCACTCGTCGGAGGTGTCGACATACTCCGCCCACTCCCGATTGAGCATGCGATGCCGCGGCGCGTAGGCCCCCAGCGCCACGATCTGGGCCGAGGGGCCATCATCACTCGCCAACGTCACTCGGTCTCCTCTCCCACCGTCGCCTCACGCCTCCGAGCGCAGCTCGGCGGCCCGTTCGACAGCCTCCACGATAAATTGGTATCCGGTGCAGCGGCAGAGATTGCCGGACAACGCCGCGCGAATCTCCTCCTCGGAGGGGTGGGGCACCCGATCCAGCAGGGCCTTGGCGGTCAAAACCATGCCCGGCGTGCAGTAGCCGCACTGCAAGCCATGTTTCTCCCAGAACGCCGTTTGGATGGGGTCCAACTGATCCGGCGTCCCCAACGCCTCGACCGTTTCAATGTGGGCCCCATCTGCCTGCACCGCGAACGTGAGGCAGCTGCGCACGGGCTCTCCCTCCCATAAAACCGTGCACGACCCACACACGCCATGCTCGCAGCCCACATGTACACCGGTCAGCCCCAGTTCGTCCCGCAGGACGTCCGACAACAACCAGCGGGGCTCCACCGTGACCGCTCGTTCCTGGCCGTTAACCACCATCCGCACCGTGACCCGCTCGCTCGCAGCCATCGACGTGGCGTCAGACACTGAGCCCACTCCTCTCCGCCGCCTTCAATCCTCCGTCATCCTCCAGGGCTCGGTATGCCCGCTCTGCGACGACGGCCGCTACGCGCTGCCGCCACGCCCGCGATGCGTGCAGATCCGACTCCGCCTCCAGCGTGGGACCCAGATCCTCCAAAGCCCGCGTCTGCTCGGCGGCCTCCAGGTCCGCAAAGCGCGCGACCGTCCGGGACTGAAACCGGGTGCCGAGGCCAAACCAGGTAAACGTGACATCGGTTCCGCGCCGCACGGCCACGGCCCCGACCAGCGCAAAGTCCCCCGGCCGACGGGCCAGTTCGTAAATGCCCGCCCGCACATCGGCGGCGGCCGCCGGAATCTTGAATCCGGTCACCAGTTCCGCCGGCTCCAGCACGGTCGTCAACGGCCCCACGATCAAATCGTCCAAGCTAACCCGGCGCACCCCCGCGGGTCCTTCCACCACGGCCTCGCTGCCCAGCGCGGCCAGCACCGCCGGCCACTCCGCCGCCGGATCGGCATGGGCGACGCTGCCGCCGATAGTGCCGCGAACCCGGATGCCCCAATGCCCAATCAGCGCAGCGGCCGCCCGCATCACCGGCCATTCACGGCCCACGACCTCATCGGTCAACAGCGCTTCGTGCGTCGTGGTCGCCCCGATCGCGAGCCCGTCCGGCTCGCGCCGCACCCCCCGCAGGGCGCTGATGCGGCTCACATCCACCAGCACTTCGGGACGCGCCAGCCGAAAGTTCATCATCGGCACCAGACTCTGGCCGCCGGCCAGAACCTTGCCGCCAAAACCGGCCTCGTCCAATAGGCCTATGGCCTCCCGGACATCGGTCGGAGCATGGTATCGAAATGCTACCGGTTTCACGTTTTCGGCTCCCTTCACAACGTCGCCCGCCGATGTCGGCCGCGCACCCGGAGCGGAGAGCCGTCCGCCCTCGTCCGCTCCGCCGGGGCCTCCACCCGGGATCTCCTCTTCAATCAGGGTTGAACATCGAGGACGGATTTTCCTGCCGTCTAGGCATCTTGCTCCCCCACGCGGGCCAAGTCGCCATAAGGCATGCCCGCCGCCATCCGATCCGCATAACGGCGCGCAATCACGATCCCGCGTTGAACCGGTTGATAGCCGGGAATGGACATCAGCGGATTGATCCACACCAGCCGCCGCACCGAGCCCGCCCACGCCGCCAGTTCGCCGGCCAACGCCTCGGGGCGCTCCGCCTCCCATCCGTCCGAGATCACTACCACCACCGTCGACGGCGCGATCAGGCCGGCACTGCGGGCCGCCGCCATCGTCGCGGCGATGGCGGTGCCTCCCCCGAACACCCCGGCCAGACGGCCCAGGTGCCGGCGCGCCTCCTCGGCCGGACGCCGAAGCTCGTCGGTGATGTCTTCATAGTCCCGCCCGAACGCCCACACGCGCAGGTGCGGCCGAGTCGCCGCCACACCGTATATCCACGGAAAGAAGTGGGGCACAAATTCCGCCATGGACCCGGACACATCCCACAGCACCAGCAGGCGCGCACGGCGTCGCCGCCGCGGGCGGCGCCGCAAGTCCGAGACGAGTCCGGCTCGGCGGCGTGCGCTGCGCATCGTCGCGACCACATCGGGCTCGACCACCGCACCGCTGCGCGCACCGGCCAGAGCCCGGGTGGTCGGCCGTCCGGACCACGCGGCCACCGCCCGGCCTAAGGACGGGTCCAGCAACCACGGCGCCAGGGCCGCCCGCCCCCCGGGCGCCAGACTGGCGCCCCCGCTGCCCTGCCGGCGATCCGGCCGGCCCCGGGACCCGGCCATCCCCACCAGCGGTTCGGGTCCCGACCGGGGCCGCGGAACCGGGGACGCCGCCCGAGCCGTCTCGGCCCTTCATCCGGCGTCCAACAGCTCCTCCAGGCGTCCCACGACCGCATCCCAATCGCGCGCATCCTTGATGACGGCGCCCAACAGGCGCCGCAAGGCCGCCGCATCGAGGGTCAGCACCCCCAGGCTGTCCATGGCGCGAACCAGGTCCAGGCTCTCGCCGACCCCCGGCGGCTTGACGAGATCCCATGATCGCAGCCGCTCCATCATCCGTGCCACCAGAGCCAGCACATCCTGCCGCGCGTCGGGCAGGTGCCGGCGCAGGATCGCCACCTCCCGCTCGGGGTCCGGCCATTCCAGGCGTTGGTACAGGCAACGGCGCCGCAGCGCGTCCGACAGGGGACGCGTGCGGTTGCTGGTGAGCACCGCCTGCACGGGACCCTGCGCGCGCACGGTCCCGTATTCCGGAATGGAAATCTGCTGCTCGCCCAACACCTCCAGCAACAGGGCTTCGAACGCCTCGTCGGCGCGGTCCACCTCATCCACCAGCACCACGGCGCCCTGCGGCTCCAAAAGCGCCCGCAGCAGCGGGCGCGGCAACAAGTAGTCGGGCTGGAACGGATCTCGCTCGCGATGCTGGGCCAGATCCGCCAGCTGCCGGGCGTAGTTCCAGTCATACAAGGCTTGGGCCGCATCGATGCCCTCATAGCACTGCAGACGGATCAACGGCCGGTGCAGCACTTGCGCCAACGCCTGGGCGAAGGCTGTCTTGCCGGCTCCGGCCGGACCCTCCAGCAGCAGCGGCCGGCCGATGCCAACCGCCACCCGCGATATGTCCACCAACTCGGGGGTGGCCACATACCCGGCTTCCCACATGGCGGCTCCAAACTCCAACGCGTCGACCTCCTTGACCGGGCTTGGAACGACACGTCTCGCGATCGGGGCGGCGACGGTCGAAGCAGGGCGACCGGAGGCGCGGGTCGGCGGCCACAGAGCCTTTCGGTCACACCGGTCAGTCCGGGTCAAAAGGCGCAGCACCGGCAGCGCGCCGAACCCGGCGCCCATGGCTCCCGGTTCCTTGCGTCCGTTTCATCATACCATCCCCGTCCCCGCATTCGGCGGGGCGCACCAACCGCCGCCGCCCGACCGGACCGCGGCCCCCGGAGTGCCCTGTGATTCGTGCGCAGGCCGCGCCTACGGAAGGTTGAACGGAGGGGGCGGGGTTCGCCGGGACCGAGTGCGCAGACCGGCTCGCAGGCGATGCCGTTCGCGGCGCGCCACCGTAATCTGGTCCACTTGCGGAGGGTACAGCTGCACCAGCCAGGGCTGGGGAATTTGGATGCCCAAGTGGCCGCAGAGCGTGCACTGCAAGCCCGACAGTTCATGCAGCTCCATGCGCCGATCCTGAACGCACAGAGGACCGACCGTCACCACCAGATCGGTGCCGCAGACCGGACACGTCAGATCCTGAAACATGGCCAGACGCCTCCTGAAGGGAAGTGCATCCCCACGATACTGAGAATCCGGCGCATATCACGCCGGATTCTGTCGTGGAGTCTGTGCACTTGACCGCATCTCCCGACCCGGACCCGGTCGATTCGACGGCTGCTCGACGCTATCAGTCAGCGTCCAGCATAGCGGTGGGATTGACGCGGTGCGCGCGCCGTGCCTCCTGCCACCCCCGGGCCAAGTCATCCTGATGCGGGAAGGCGTGACGCCGCGGACACACATCATAGCGGGAACGCATTTCCGTGCAAATGCCGGTCATGACGCAGGGCGCCCCGACGCGATAGAACACCTTGGGAGCCACCTTGCGCGCGGCGCGCAACCACTCCACCATCAGCGCCCGGACCTCCCACTGGGCGCCGTAGCACTCCCGCTTGGTAGCCCAGTCAATCAGCGCTTCCCCGTTGACGGTCATGACGACGTGCGTGATCTTCGCTTCACCGGTGAGGTAGCGGGCATCCTCCGACGGGATGTCCCATTCCCGCTCCATCCGCTCGGCGAGGCGCAGGCCCTGCTGCACGTACTCGACATAGGCCTCGAGCGCCTCAGGCTTGGCCTGAATGGACGGCGGTACGACGAAGGACCGGAAGTGCTTGCCCTTGACGTACCGCCCTGACTTCACCGAAAACACCACCCCGGTGCGCCGCCGTGTGATCTGCTTCAGCGCGGCGATGGAGCAGGAGTACGCAAACGTGAAGGTCAGGTGACCCGCCACCGTCCAGTGTTTGGACGCCACCGTGATGCGCACCGCCGAATCCTTTTCCCGGTCGCTCATGGCGTCGCGAAGCTCCAGGGGTGACCGTGGCGAGTAGCAGTTGCGCGCCCCCAGCGCCGCCAGGTCATCCAGAGGGACGTCGTGCAGCGTCGCCAGCGTCTGCGCGTCCACCATGCGGTTGACAGCAATGAGTTCGCAGTACAAACCCTCGGGCAGCGGCATCTCATCCCTCCGATCGCATGCGACTTCGCCGCCCCCGGCCAAATTCCTGCGTCCACCACAATATCTGGATCGAATGATCCGGACATATGGGGGCCACGGCAAAGCCGTCCTCCCCGTGCGGCTGCCGGGGACACTGCCCGATCGGGCCGAGCCCGGCTAGGAGCGCCACCAGCGGAGTTTTCCGCCCACAATTGTGCCGATCACCTCGGGACGGCCGCCGTCGGCCAGCACTGCCAGCGGGTCGTGGCGAAACACCGTCAGGTCCGCGGGATGGCCCGGCGCCAGAACGCCGCCCCGCCGCCGGTCCGCATGGGCCGTCTCGCGGCTGTAGGCGAACACCGCGTCCAACGGGCTCAAACCGCCGGGGGGGCGCTGCGGCGGCACCGCGTCGCGATAGACGGCGGCGTGCAGACCCAGCACCGGATCCGCACTGACCACGGGCGCGTCCGAACCAAACATGACCGTCATTCCCATCTCGCGCCAGGCCGTCCAGGGGAACGCCCCGCGGATGCGCGCGCCCCACCCTTGACGCATGGCGGGCACGTCGCCGATCAAGTGCAGCGGCTGCATCGAAGCGGCCAGTCTCGTCGCCGGCCACCGGCCAATGTCCGCGGGATCCAGCAGTTGGGCATGTTCAATGCGGTTCAAGACCCGCCCGCCCGGGGGAGCTTCCGCCAGCGCCGCCCACACGTCGGCCACCGCCTGATCGCCGATGGCATGGACGGCCACGGCCCACCCGTGCCCGGCCGCCTCGGCCATACGCCGACGCAGGGCCTCGCCGTGGAGGCGCGCAACGCCGCAGGAGGACGTGTCGTCATACGGCGCCTTCATCCAAGCGGTTCGCGTACCCAAGGCTCCGTCCGCGAACATCTTCACGCCCAGGCTGGAAAGCCAGTCAGGCCGGTCCGGCGGAACGACGGCGGGCGTCGCGGGGCGATCCGGACCGTCGATCCAGAACACCTGCAGGCGCAGGCCATCGGCCTCGCCCCAGTCCCCCAACAGCGGCGCCGACTCCACCGGCTCCATCGCGGTCACGCCCACCAGGCCCAGCGCCAACAAATCCGCCGCCACGCTCCGATATTCCGAACGCGCCGGCGTGGGCCGCGGCACCGCCGCATACGCGGCGGCCGCGCGGTCCTCACGGACCAGTCCGGTGGGGCCCTGGTCGTCACGGTCCACCCCGTCCTGGTGCGAATCGAAGAGGCCCAGCCGTCGCAGCGCCTCGGTATTGGCCCAGAGCGTGTGATGGTCCCGTGCCCACAGCACCGTGGGCCGTGCGCCGGTGACGCGGTCCAACGCCAGGCGGTGGGGCTTGTCCGCCCAAAGATTCTGATTCCAGCCCGCTCCCCGAATCCATTCGGAGCGCCCGGGCGCCATCTCGGCCGCCACAGCCCCCGCCACGGCCTCCAAAACATCGGCCTCACGGCCCTCGGGATCCAGCTGAAGCATGGAGCGATTCTCGACCAGTCCCGCAAGGTGCAGATGGCTGTCCCATAATCCCGGGACCGCCACCCCGCCTTCCAGGCCCACACGCTCCGCGGCAGCGTCTTCCGCTCCGTCCACGGCCAGAATGCTGCCCGTGTCGTCCACCAGCAGCGACTCGGCCCAGTGTCCGTCGTTCAGGAGAAATCGGGCCTCTTCGAACCGTACTGCCATGTCTGCGCTTCCTCTCTGCCCGCCGACGCGGGTCGGGGCACTGCCTAGACAAGAGAAGGCCTGCCTCAGGCAGGCCTTCTCTTCACGGAGGCGTCAAATGGGCGTAAACCAAATGGCCGCCCCCACCACCACCATCGCCGCGCCGACCAGCGCATAGAACGAGGTGACCTTAACCCACCCCTCACCGGGCGTATGCCGCTCAATCACCATGATAAACATGAGGACCGTGCCGAGAATAATCAACAGCGTCCCGAGCGAGAGCAAGAGTGACATGCTGCCAATGGGACCCGACATCGCGATTCCTCCCGATCTGCCTTCAGAATACCGGATGCTCCCGGTAAACGCCAAACACCGGCTTCAGGGCGTCCGCTATCTCGCCTTCGGTCGCCCCCGCTCGCACGGCGTCCAAAATCGGCTCCATGAGGTTGCCGGAACCGCGGGCGTACTCCGTGAGAGCGGCCAGTGACGCGGTGACGTGATCCTGGCGCCGTTTGGCGCGGTATGCGTGCAACGCCTCCACCTGCTGCCGCTCAACGGTCGGGTCGATATGCAAGAGAGGAATCTGCTCGCCCTCGCCTTCCACAAAGGCGTTGACGCCCACCACCAACTGCTGGTGGCGTTCCAGCTCCTGCTGATACCGGTACGACGCCTCGGCAATCTCCCGTTGGAAAAAGCCGTTCTCGATGCCGCGCAACACCCCGCCCATCTCCTCGATCTGCCGGAAGTAGTCTTCCGCCTCCGCTTCCAATCGATCGGTCAAGCTTTCGACAAAATAACTGCCGCCCAGGGGATCGGCGACGTTGCCGACGCCGGTCTCGTAGGCCAGAATCTGCTGGGTCCGCAGCGCAATCTTGACGGCCTTTTCGGTCGGCAGCGACAGCACCTCGTCCATCGAGTTGGTGTGCAGGGACTGGGTCCCCCCCAGCACCGCCGCCAAGGCCTCCAAGGCCGTGCGCACGATGTTGTTCTCCGGCTGCTGGGCCGTCAGCGAACATCCGGCCGTCTGGGTGTGAAACCGCATCGTCCAGGATCGGGGATTCCGGGCGCCGTACTTCTCCCGAAGATGCCGGGCCCAGATACGTCGGGCCGCCCGGAACTTCGCAATCTCCTCGAAAAAGTCGATGTGTGAATTGAAGAAGAACGACAGGCGCGGCGCAAACTCATCCACGTCCAAGCCCGCGCGGATGCCGGCCTCCACGTAGGCGAAGCCGTCGGCCAGCGTGAACGCCAACTCCTGGGCCGCTGTCGAGCCGGCCTCGCGAATGTGATAGCCGCTGACGGAAATCGAGTTCCACTGCGGCACGTGCCGCGTGGCAAACGCCATCATGTCGACGATGAGGCGCATGGACGGCTCGGGCGGGTAGATCCATTCCTTCTGGGCGATGTATTCCTTTAAGATGTCCGCTTGCAGGGTTCCGCGCAGCTTACTCCACGGGACTCCCTGACGCTCGGCCGCCACCAGGTACATGGCCCAAATGATGGGACCCGGCCCATTGATGGTCATGGAAGTGGAGACCTGGTCGAGCGGAATGCCGTCGAACAGCACCTCCATGTCCGCGACACTATCGATGGCGACGCCTTCGCGCCCCACTTCACCCAGAGAACGCGGGTGGTCGGAATCGTACCCCATCAGCGTGGGCATGTCGAACGCGACGGACAATCCCGTCTGGCCCTCGCGGAGCAGATAATGGAACCGCTCGTTGGTTTCCCGCGGCGTGCCGAAGCCGGCAAACTGGCGCATGGTCCAGAGCCGCCCGCGATACATCGTGGCATGAATGCCCCGCGTGTATGGATAGTGGCCCGGGTTCCCCAGATCGCGCGGGTAGTCGCGGCCCTCGGCGCTGGCCGGTCCGTAGCACTCCTCCAACGGGATGCCGGACAGCGTGCGAAACTCTCGGCCTCCCTCGAAGGGATCCTGCCCCGTCGGGCTCGTCACCTTGGCCTCAGCCATCGTCCGAAGCCTCCTTCACACAGTCCACCCGGAGATACCCTGACACCATGCGCGCACAGCACATGAGGGGCCGCGGCCGCGCCGACTTTGTCTCTTCACTAATAGCAAATGCGCTGGCCCTCAGCAAGGCGCCTCGTCTATGATAGCCGCAGAACACGGAGGCGGGGGGCGACCGATCGTGCCACGCAGGATGCCGCCGTACGGACCGGTCATCAAGTACCTGCGGGAATCGCACCATCAGAGCCAAGCGCAGTTGGGACTCCGCATCGGGGAAGCGGATTACTACGTCGGCTACCTGGAGAACGGATTTCGCTGGCCGCGGCCGCAACAGCTGGAGCGCTTGGCTCGCGCCTTCTCCTGGGAGGTCTTTGAACTGGCTCTGGTCGCGGACGTGGAAATTCCCTACCCCGACTGGCCGCGACTGGACGACCTGCCCGGGTGGCGCAAACTGGCGCGCGACTGGGCCGGCATCGTCGATGCCGTGGCGCGCTATACGCTGGCCAGGGAGCTGCATGCGCACCCGGACTGGCAGCAGATCCTCGATCCGACGCTGGCGGACTTGGTCCGCCAGTACGGCCTGGTGGCCTGCTACGACTGGATTCGCCGACGGTGGGTGCCCGAGCGGCCCCACGCTGCGCGCCTTGAACCGGTCCATAGTCTGGAGCAGTTCCGGGAGGCCCTGGACCCACCGCTGGCCGGTCCGGAGGTCATCCGGGAGCCGGCCTTCCTGGAAGGGCTCACCGCCGCGGACCGGGCGGCCGTGGAGGCCGTGGCCCGCAGTCTGAAGGCTCAGCGGGCGAGGTCTTAAGACCGGCGCGGGCCCAGACGGCGGCCCGCCCCGGTGCGGGGCCATCCATTCACCGGTCCCGCCCGGTATAGATGCGATGGATGCTGCGGTACAGCGACAACCGTTCCTCCACCAACGTGAGCGCCAGCCGATTGGTGGCCACGTGGCGCTCCACCGACTCTCGGAAGAGCGTGAGGAGAAAGTCGAAGATGCCTTCCACCCGATGCTGCACCCGGTCCCCGTTGTATCCCTCCAACTCATCCGCGACTTGAAGCAACCCGCCCGCGTTGGTGATGAAGTCGGGTGCGTACACAATCCCGCGGTCGAGAAGACGGTCTCCCATGCTCTCGTCCGCCAGCTGGTTGTTGGCCGACCCCGCCACGATAGCGCATTGCAGTCGCTCGACGGTCTCGGGATTGATGACATTCCCCAAGGCGCAAGGCGCATACACGTCAACCGGCGCGTCCAGCACCGACCAGGGATCCACCGGTTCCACCGAGAATTCGGCGGTGACCGTGCCCACGACCTGGGGATCGATGTCCGCCACCACCACGTCCGCACCGGCTCGCACCAGCTGGCCCACCAGACGGCGGCCCACCTTGCCCAGGCCCTGCACCACCACCCGTCGCCCGCTGAGACTGTCCTGGCCATAGCGGTGGACGAGGGCCGCCCGGATCGCCTGCATCACCCCGAGCGCCGTCATCTCGCCGGTGTCGCCCGAGCCTCCGTACGCTTCCGGCAAGCCCACCAGATACTGAGTTTCCCGCGCGGCGTGGACAAAGTCGTTGCCGTCGGTGCCCATGTCCTCCCCGGTGACGAAGCGGCCGTTCAGCGTTTCCAAGAATCGGCCGAAGGCGCGAAAGAGGGCCTCGCTTTTGTCGCTGCCGGGATTCCCGATGATGACGGCCTTGCCGCCCCCATGGTCCAGGCCCGCCGCCGCCGATTTGTAGGTCATGCCCTGGGAGAGCCTGAGCGCGTCCTCCACGGCGGCATCCTCGCTCGCATACGGCCACATGCGACAACCGCCCAATGCCGGGCCGAGCGTCGTGTCGTGAATCGCGATGATCGCTTGCAATCCGGTCGCCTTGTCGTAGTTGAAGATCAGTTGCTCGTGGCCGTGACGGCGCATGGCCTCAAAGATGTCCATGGGGTCCCCGCTCGACGCGGGGATTCACCTCCGCCCGCTAATTTCGTGGTTCGGTCAGACGCTGGCCGCCTGCCCGCCCTCATTATAGCCGTCCGCCCCGAGTCGCGTCGGCTCCGACGACCGGCCGGGCGCCCTCGCGCGGGGCAACATCGTCGTCGCCGCCGAAGCGGTCGGTGGGTCTCAGGACCACCACCGGGGTTTGCTCGGGGCCCTGACCCATGGGGTTATCGCGCAACAGATTCTGGACCAGTTCGGCGCGCAAACCCGGCGAGCAGGCCAGCACCTCACTGCCCACATCATTGACGTCCACCACCGCCACTTTGGCCGACAGGAGGCGAGAAAGCCTCCGGGCGAACTCGGCGGCCTTCTCCGGTGCCAGCACAATGTATTGATCATACGGCGGAATCGTGGTGGGACCCGGGCCGTCGATGGCAGCCACCCGGCGGCCGGCGACCCGGTAAAAATCACCCGACCGCCCCACCATTCTTCCCACGGCGGCCACCGCCGCCGCCGCCAGAATGCGCGCGGAGCCCACCTCCCGGAGCGCCATCTCCATCGTCTCCGGCCGCCTGAGGCCCAGTCCGTGGCCCCTCGGGCGCACGTGCCCGGCCAGCCAGCGCGCCAGCGGGCGCGGCTTCACTGCGTCCAGCGGCACGGCGCGTCCCTCGGCGATAGCCAACGCCTTTTCTCCCACCGCGACAATGTCCCGCCGACCGACCCACCCCGCGAGATAAGGCGGTAGCGTCTCCAACAGCCTCTCGCCCGGCTGGATCAGGTGGGTGCGCACGACGTAGCGCAAGTACCTGCGCCGCTCTGTTTGGCATGGCGGCTTGATGTGCCAGGTGGGAGCGGGACCGCGTCTCTCCGGTTCTGTCATCCGGTCACCTCCGCGAGCCCTCCCAGCGTATGAAGGAAGAACGTGCGGGGTCCCGGCTCCGGCCTGGGAGATGCTGGCGGGACCAGCCCGTCGCGCGGCCGTCATCCCGCCTACGGATTTCGTAGGATGGATCGTTGCCCCTATAATGTCCAAGGGGACAGCGCACAAGACGGGCCACCGGGGCCTGCTGTGAAACCTGCCCCCGATGTCCACGGGAGGGGTCGTGTGAATCTCCACTCCAGCCTTTTTTGGTCCTTGTGGGTTCTATGGATGCTCATGGAACTTGTCGTGAATGTGCGGGCTCGATTGCTCCGCAAGCAATCGCCCGGCCCGGTCACGCAGGCCGACCACGGATCGGTCTGGGTCATTCTCGGCGGTACGTATGTGCTAATCCTCCTCGCGTTTGTCTTGTCCATGAGGCGTGTTGGCCTGATGCCCTCGTGGGTCCCCTACGTGGGAAACGTGGTGATGGCGGCGGGAATCGCGATGCGATACAGTGCGATCACGCAATTAGGCCGCTATTTTTCCTCCACCGTCCAAATTCGTTCCGATCAACCGATCATTCAAACCGGATGGTATCGCCGCATCCGTCACCCGGCCTACACCGGCGGATGGCTGATTGCGGTCGGCCTGGGGTTGAGTCTGGATACGTGGGTTGGCACCGCCGTCATCGCGGTAGGCCTCTTCGCCATCTACCTCGGCCGGATTCGCATCGAAGAACGTGCTCTCGTAAAGCACCTGGGGGTCGCCTATTCAGACTACCGTCAGCACACATCCTCGATGTTTCCGGGAATCTGGTAAATCGTTCCCGCATTCTCGGCGGGGCGATGAACCCGTCGCCGCCAGGCTCTTTCCACGCGCGAGCGCCAAGCAGCTCCGCTGCACGTTCTCGAGGATCTCGGTGGCCGCCGCGATCCCCGCAAGGGGTTTGGGACGGCGTTGTGCGCCGCCAGGTCGTGTTCGATGGTGGCAAACCGGGCCGACACACCGGGGTCAAACGCCGGTGAGTCGTGAGCCACTTGCGGACCACCGGCTGCGTGGGGGTCGCAGCGCCGTCCCCCATGAGATGCACCTGCAGGGCCCCCGGGACGGCGCCGTCGATCCGTTTCAGAAGCCGGAGGCAGGCCGGATGGCGTGCCGCGGCCGACAGGTGCCCGGGACTTCCCCGGGTGAATGTGTTCACCACAGCAGACGGCGTGGTGGTGCCGTACCGTTTGTCCTCAGGCGTTCACGCGGCGAACGCTTTGTCGTCACCGACAAGGCCAACGGGGTGCGGGGCAATGCTTGAATCGCGCGCTGGTCGTTCGCAGACAACAGGGCGGCTTTGCCCGGGGTGCAGGGGAAGCCCCGCCACTCGATGAGCGTGGCTTGGAAGTCGGGGCCCGGGAGAGCTTGCAGGGCTTCATCCGATGCGGCTCAGGCTCGGGACGCCCAAATCCTTTGGAGGGTCACCGCGCGGACGCCCATGATGCTGCGGAGGGTGCGGCCATGTCCCTGTGTCGCCCCGTCGGGCGGCGTCTGGTGCCAAAGGGGCGTCCACCATCGCCTGAATGCCGGCATCCGGGTCGGAGGGCTTGCGGCCGAATCGGTTGTGCTCCCCCTCCTCCCGCTCCGACGCGGCAAACCGGGTGCGCCAAAGCCGACGGCGGCGGCCACCCGGGTGGCAATCCGCGGAGGAGGACGCCGGCGGCGGCGAGAAGGAGCGCCGGGGCGCGCTGAACCTATTCGCCCGGGGTCGGTCTGGAGCCGCGCTACGCGAGCCGGAATAGCCCGTGGTCGCGGTGGCAACGCCAAGGGCGGTGCGGGAGCGTTCATCCTCCTGTGTATCGCAGCCCCATAGCCATCACGGGGCTTACTGTTCTGCAGACGGCTAGAGTTGAGCCCGGTACAACTGGCCGACCGAGCGATGGACGAGTTGGGCCAATAAATACCAGACATTCACGCCTCGCACGCGAGCGCTTTGGAACATCGCGTCATACGGGGATTTCCCGGGAATCTCCACCACCACCGTCGAACACCCGGCGATCGGCAACTCTACCGTGCCTACGTCCATCGAACCTCGGTAAAATCTTAAAACGTAGTAGCCGGTGACCTTGCCGCACGACCAAGGCGGGGGACTTTTCGGGATGGCCAGGATGGCGTGGTAGAATGACGTCACTTTGGGAGAAGGGCCCACGCTCTTCGCACGCACCCCGTGAACCGGGTTAAAAGTCTGAACCGAGATGACGACGCGCAGCGCGGGAACAGCGGGCGTGCGAACGCGGTGGGTCACGACCGATGGCGAACTACACGCCGACAGCGCGACGGCCAGGAAGACGGCGGACCAAAGCGCCCACCGGCTCAAGGCTGGAAGGGCGGCCCTTATCCCGCGCATGTCGCAGCCCCTTCCCCCGGTGCTGGGAGCATGTCCGAACGATGGGACGAGGTTCCGCCGGTCAGCTGCCAACGGGTGGCGACCGACGCGGCCTCGTCCGGACAAGGGACAGCGACAGCGACATCAGACACGCTCCGATGGCAACACGAGCGCGCAGAGTCTTCGCACCGCCGCGTCAACCGGGATGGAGACCCGATGAGCGTCGGCGTCCATCTCAGAAATCGGCACCCTCACGAAACGCGGCCGCATAGGCCTCGCGCGCCTCGTCGAATCGACCGAGGCGACCGAGCAAATGACCCAGCCGACGCCACACGAAGGCCTGCTTGGAATCCCGGTGCAACGCGCGTTGATAAGCGGCTTCGGCGTCATCCCACCGGCCCCGGTCGGCCAGGACGTTTCCGTGTATGAAATGAAAGAGCGCCACATCGGGTTCGGCGCGAACCGCCTCTTCGATGAATGGAAGCGCTTCTTGGGACCGCCACGTCTTCTGCAGAGAGCTGGCCAAATAAGCCTGCGCCGCCGGCTTGTGGAGACAGCCCAACCGCAGAGCTTCGCGGTAAGCCGGCACGGCCGTGCCTTCCATGCCCAGATTGTCCTGGGTCACCGCCCACCAGTACCAAGCCGCCCCGTCGGCGGGATCTTCGCGCGTCGCCGCTTGCAGAAAGGGCAGCGCCTCGAGCGGGCGACCCGCCGCCCGGAGGGCCAGGCCGCGCTCCAGCGCTTCCATCCCCGCCCTCCCCCCTTTAGCGGCGTTGCGCTCCTCCCTGATGCCAACGCCGCTCCGCGGCGCCCGTCGAGGAGAGGCTACCGCGCGAAGTCTTTCAGCAGATTGTGAATGTCTTCGGTCACCGCCAACGCCTCGGCACGAGGACGCTGCCAGACGTTGCGGCCAAAGATGAGCCCGGTGGCCCCGGCTTCCATGCAGTCTCGCGCCTTGGCCATCATCTCGTCGGGTGCCCCTCGCTCGCCGCCGGCAAAGATGACAAGGGTCCGCCCGGCCGACCGGATCACTTGGCGCAGAGCCTCGTCCGCCGTCCAGGCGCGCCGATACGCTTGAGGCGCCTGCGCCAGCTTGACGGCGTCCACTTTGGGGACATTCAGCTTGATGACGTCCGCCCCCAACTCCTGAGCCACCCGGCTCGCGTAGTCCACCGCGTAGACGGTGTCCTTACCCCCCTTTGCCTCGATGGCCTCGCCACGGGGATAGGACCATACCACCAGCGGCATACCGTACTGATCGGCTTCCTCGCGCACGCTGCGAAACTGCGCAAAGTCCCGATCCTGGTCGGGCGAACCGACGTACAGCGTGTAGCCCACGGCATCGGCACCCAATCGCACCGCGTCGCGCACGCTGGCCACCAGCGGCGAAAGCGGCGCTGCATCCGATGGGATCTCCGTCTTGCCGTTTAGTTTCAGGATCAGGGGCACTTGACCCGCATAACGCGGATAGTATTTTTCGGCCAGTCCGATGTGGCAGGCGATGGCCGAATATCGACCCTCGACCGCCAGACTGAACTGAAAATCGGGATCCGCGCTCTCCGGCGCGTCCAGAAAATCGCGAGGACCATGCTCCAGCCCTTGATCAATAGGAAGGATCGAAAGGGTGCCGTTGGCAGGCCCGTGCTGGTAGAGAAGGCGGTACAATCGCGCTTTTTTCCCTGGGCTCAGAGACAAATCGGCCAGCGTCGGGCGCATGGCTTGGGAAATGGCCACAGGTGTCACTCCTTTCCAACCTGACCCTGTCAACGAGGGCCCCGGCGTCTCTCAGTGTAGATCGCGCCCCGGTTCCGGACAATGGCCGCGCCGGCCGTCAGTTGCCAATCGGCGCCTGGCCCTCTACCGTAGACATACCACCTTGAAGGGACAAACACGCCATGAACATCCGTTACCACGTCACGGTCGCCGACCCTCGCACGCATGTGTTCGAAGTTGACCTGGAACTCACGCGCGAGCAATCCGGACCGGTCCGGCTCTGCTTGCCGACATGGACGCCCGGCTCCTACCTGATCCGGGAGTATGCTCGCCATCTCGACGACGTGATGGTTGAACAGGACGGCCATATGCGGCCCGCCGCCAAAGTTGACAAGGCGACCTGGGCCGTGGGGGACGGGCAGACAGTCCACGCCCGCTACACGGTCTGGGCCCATGAACTGACCGTGCGAACAAGCCATCTGGATGAGACGCACGGATACATCAACGGGGCGACCGTCTTCTTGTACCCCGAGGGCTCCACCTCTGTCGGCGGTCAAGTCAGCTTTCGACTTCCCGAAGGTTGGGGCGTCTTCTCCGCGCTTGGGGCCGTCTCCGCCGACACGCTCGCCTTCAGCAGTATCGACGAACTGTTCGACAGCCCCATCGAACTGGGTCTGCCCCGGGTGGAAACGGTCTCGGCGGGAGACCGCCTCCACCAACTGGTGCTGTGCGGAGCCGGCCCGGTGGACCTGCCGGCCCTCGCCGCCGACCTTCCGCCCCTCGTCGAAGCCGCCCGGGCGGTTTTCCAAAGGCCCCTGCCGTATGACCGCTACGTCTTCCTCATTCACCAAACCGGGCGCGCCGGGGGCGGTCTGGAACATCGGGCCAGCACCAGCATTCAGGTGCCGCGCTTTGCCGCGTCCAAACCGAAGTCACGTCGACGGCTGCTGGGGCTGGTGGCCCACGAATACTTTCACTTGTGGAATGTCAAACGGATCCATCCCGACGCGCTGGGTCCGTTCAATTATCAGCAGGAGGCTTACACGCGCCACCTCTGGCTTATGGAAGGGGGAACCGACTACTACGCGCTCCTGCTCCTCGGGCGCGCCAACCTGGTTCCGGCCGTGGATCTCCTCCAGGACCTGGCCATCCACATGCATCGGTCCGAAGAGCGGCCCGGCAATCTTCATCAATCCCTCGAGGAAGCCTCGTTTGACGCCTGGATCAAGTACTATCGCCCAGACGCCCACTCGCCCAACGCGACCGTCTCCTACTACGAAAAAGGACTCTTGGCCGCTTGGCTGCTCGATGTGGAACTGCGGCGGACCTCGAACGGCCGTCGAGATCTGGACGCCTTCCTGCGCGATCTGTGGGATCGATATCCCCAAGGGTTCCCCGAAGGGGCCCCCCGGGCCTTGGCCGTCGATCTGGGCGGTCCCGCCCTGGGTCGATTCTATGACGACACCGTCGCGAGCCGCGCACATCTGGACTGGTCCCCCTTGTCCTACCTCGGTCTGCGCTACGAGGTGGGCCTCGAAGAGGCCGGGCCTGACACGGGCCTCACGGTGGGTGGCGAGGGCCCCGGCCTGGACGTTCAAAGTGTGCGCGCGGGCAGCCCCGGCGAGGCCGCCGGCGTGGCGCCCGGCGACCGCGTGATTGCCGTCGACGGGTTTCAGGTGGATCCGGGCCAATGGGAGGAAAGGCTGGCCTGGTTCAGCCCGGGCACCGCCGTCACGCTCCAGCTGTTTCGCGACCGCCAGCTGCTGGAGCGCTCCTTGGTGTTGGCGGAGCCCCGTCCCAATCGACCGCGGTTGGTGCCCCATCCGGAGGCCGGTCCCCTGGAGCGGGCGGCATTCGCCGCCTGGATGGGGCAGCCCTGGCCGTTTGCCGTCACCGAGACCCGGTAAAGCGTCTATGGCCCCTATGCGGCGATGACCCGGCCGCATCGGGGATGTGTGCCGAGAGTCTCTCCGGGTGCCGGTGCAGCCCTCCGGCGGAGCGCGGCGCGCCCGTTCCTTGGGTGTCGTCCGGAAAGGCAGGGCGCCTCGGCCCTGCCGGGCCGCCCCGGCAGGGCGGCTCGGCGCAAGCCGGCTGGTTAGTGCGCTCCTAAGTTGCGGGCGATGTCGTAGATGGCCGTGGCCACTTCCCCGAATCCGGTGGCAATCAGCTTGATTTTCGCCGGATACGAGACGATGTCCCCGGCGGCATACACATGCGCCAGATTCGTGCGCCCGGCAGGGTCCACCTCAATCTCGCTGCCGTTCAGCGCGAGACCCGTGTCCGCCAACGCGCCGAGATCGGGCACTAAGCCGATGGCGATGATAGCCTCCTGGGCGGCCAACCACTCCTCCCGACCTGATGTCGTGTCCCTGAGCCGCACCCGGCTCAAGTGGCCCGAAACCGTCTCCGTCCCCACCAGCGTGTGACGAAGGCGGATGTGAAAGGGGCCTCGCTCCAGTTTCCGCGCCGAGTCGGCATGGCATTGAAAGGCGTCGCGCCGATGCACCAGGGTGATGGAGCGCGCCTTGCCGGCCAAGTTGATGGCCCAGTCGGCGGCCGAATTGCCGCCGCCCACGATGACGACGTCGCGGTCATAGAAGGGCCGCAATGCGCGGACCACGTAGTGCACGCCCGCGCCTTCCAGCCGATCCACTTCCTCAATGCCGAGCCGCCGAGGATGAAACTGACCGATGCCGGCGGTGACAACCACGGCGTGGGCGGGATAGCGGCCTTGGGCCGTCACCACTTGAATCCCGTCCGTCAAAGGTTCCAGGCCCGCCACTTCTTCCTGCAAGTGGACGTCGGCGTGAAACTGAAGCGCCTGCTGCGTCAAGGCCTCCACGAGGGCATGGGCGGTGACCGCCGGATATCCGGCCACGTCGAAGATGACTTTTTCCGGATACAGCGCCTCAAGCTGCCCCCCGAGCACCGGCAGCCGTTCAAACAACCGCACCGACAAACCGTGCAGGCCGGCGGAATACAAGCCATAAAGGCCAACCGGCCCACCGCCGACGATGATGACGTCCACCCGATCCGCTGCCAAAATTCGCGCCGCGGTAGGGACCGCGGCTTCGCTCCTTTCTCCCCGTCACGCTCTCTGGTCCCCGCTGCGGCGGCGGAAGTCCCCGCCGCCGCCCCCGGCTAGTGTACCGGGCAGCTTCCGCTCTCGTCAAAAGCGTTGCGTCTTCCAGCGGGACACGCTACCCTGGTCACGGCGCCGGTGCCACCGCTGCCGGCCGCATCGACCACAGGACAGGAGGCGATCGGGTGACCAACGACCTGCCGCCGGCGTTGCCGGCACGAGAACAAGCGTGGGCGATCCTCAACCGCTACACAAAAAACGACCGGCTGATCAAGCATGCCCTGGGCGTCGAGGCGGTCATGCGGGCGTTTGCCCGCCGTGCCGGCGAGTCGGAGGACCTTTACGGTTTGGTGGGCCTTCTCCACGACTTTGACTATGAGAGATGGCCGGAGGTGGGCCAGCACACCGTTGAAGGCGCCAAGATCCTGCGTGCGGAGGGATTTCCGCCGGTCGTGGTCGATGCCGTCCTCTCCCACGTGACAGAAAACAATTTGCCACGCGACACGCTGCTCAAAAAAGCGATCTTCGCCTGCGACGAACTGACCGGCTTCGTGGTGGCCGTCGCGTTGGTCAAAGGGGGCGACTTGAGCCAAGTGACGCCGCAATCGGTGATGAAAAAACTCAAAGACAAAAGCTTCGCCCGCGGCGTGCACCGCCCCGACGTCACCGGCGGCGCGGAGTTGCTGGGTGTCGCACTGGAGGACCACATCGCCTTCGTCATCGAGGCCATGCAGCCGGTGGCCGATACCCTCGGGCTCAAAGCCTGACCGGCCGCGCGCCCAGGCGAGGCGGTTAGTCCGCGGCGGGCAGGGGCTGGCGCCCGCTGTAGCCTTCGCGGAGGCCGTGGTAGTAGCGAACTTGGTCTTCTCCCACCTGCCAGCAGAGGTACACATCGGCCTGACCGATTCGGGCCGGGAAGTCGACCAGACCCATCTCCACGTCGGTGACCCGACAGCCCCACTCGTGGATCTCGGCCAATAGCCGGTTGGCCTCTGCCACGGTATGGTCAAACTCTTCTTTGGTGCGCTGATAGTCCGTCAACATGATGAGGTTTCCGTCGTGGCGGTACCCGAGCTGGCGGATGCGGCGCATTTCCTCGTAGCGGCCGCGGGCGACCAACTGGAGGCGCCGAAGCTCCGCCATCCGCTCCGTCAGTCTTGGCAGTAGGCGGTTCGCCTCCTCGACAGTGAACGCTCTCGCCGCCACGCCGCCACCCCCGATCACATCGTCCCGCCACCATTTTAGCGGAACCGGGCCTCAACGTCCCCGCCGGCCGTCTCGCGATTGGCCACCCGAGCCATGACAAACAGCAGGTCCGACAGGCGATTCAAGAATCTCACGTGCTCGGCTGGCCCCGCAGTCTCCTGATACAGCGACACGACACGGCGCTCCGCCCGCCGGACCACCGTCCGCGCCTGATGCAGCAGGCTGGCGCCCGGGCTGCCCGCCGGGAGAATGAAGTGCTGCAAGGGGGGCAGCGTCGCCTCCCAGGCGTCGATCCACCCTTCCAGTCGGGCGACGTCCTCATCGGTGATGTGATGCTGACGGCGCGGATTCAAGGTGGACAGGTCCGCCCCCAGCCCAAACAGCCGGTGCTGGATTTCCTCCAGCTGCTCCGCCAAGGCGCTTGTGGTCAGAGCCGCCCGCGCGACGCCCAGCACGGCGTTGGCTTCGTCCACCGTGCCATATGCCTCCACCCGCGCATCATTCTTGGCGATGCGCTGCTCGCCGCTTTGACCCCAGAGGCTTGTTTGGCCCCCGTCGCCGCGCTTGGTGTAAATCTTCACGGCCTCGCCTCCCCGACCTGGATCCGGGGCCATAATACAACGTGGGAGGGGAACCGAAAAGCGTCTCCATCTTTGGAGCCGCCGGGCCGTCTCGGTGCCCGTGGGCGCGATGGGTCCAGATGAGGTGGGATGCGGAAACCCGTCCCCCGCGAGGACAGGGCCCTCCGAACGTCGGGCCGCTCGGTCCGTCTCCTCCCCGGACCGGTAACCGTCTTCGCGGTCAGGGCCGGCTCCCCTGCAGCACCGCCAAGATGCCCGCCCCCGCGCTCAGGAGAAGAGCTCCCGCGCCCTTGCGCCAGACGGACCCCTCGCGGAGCGCCACGGCGCCAAACGCGACCGTAGCCAGTCCGGCCGCACCGGACAGCGCTTCGATCACATAGGGGGGCCAATGTCGCAGCAGTCCGGCCAGCGTGAGGTAAGCCCCGCCGTTGGTGAGACCGGAGATGAGCGTCCACACCGGCCGCTCGGTTGCCAGTCTCTTCGCGGCCGACAGATCCCCGGCCGCCCAAGCCCCCACCCCCATCACGGTCGCCACCACCAGAAACACGGTGGCGGCGTAAGGCACCACCGGTCCAGCGGCTCGGGTCCGATCCCATTCGCGACCCACCGCCAGGGCCGCATCACTCAGGAGCATGACCCCGATCGACGCCCCCGCCTGCGCCGACCAACTCCCACCGGCCAGGATGAGGGCGCCCGCCACGGTCAGGAGCACGGCCCCCGCCGCCGGCCATCCGCCTTCCGGGCGCGCCCCCCACAGCATGAGCGCCGTAGCGGCGGGCCAGGCCCCCACGACGGACAGCGGTCCGCGCTTCAGGGCCCAGAAGTATAAAAGAAAGCTCACGCTATACACCAAGGCGCCCGGCACCGCCCGCAGGTCGATCGGCATCTGCCGGGTCACCGCCGCGGCCGCCAGACATGTCAACGCGCCGCCGGCATACGCCACCCAGGCGGCCGCCCACAAGGGACGGTTCGCTCCCAGGCGGTTAAAGGCCAGACGCTCCCCGCTCAGCAGGGCGATGCGGACGGCATAAAGAACCCAAACCAAGGCAGCTCCCCCTACCGCGTTGCGCCGACCGAAAAACGGAGGGGTAGCGACACACCGGCGACCGCGGCGCACTTACCCCGACGCTTCGCAGGAGCCGGACACCGCGGGCCCCGTCACGACTCGCACGGTCGGTGCGGTGGTTCCCGGCCCCACCAGGACAATACGCGGGCTCGGGCGATAAATGTCTACCCCCAGATCTTCGTTGCGCGTCCCCGAGGCGGTCTGCACCTCAAGCCAGGTCCGCGCCTTCACGCCTTCCTGTCCCGGAGCCATCACTTCCTGTTGGCCCGGTTTCAGATCCGGGTCGGTGCGATACAGGGTGCGGAACGGATAGCGCGCCAGAATCTCGTGACGCACCGTGATGTGCGGGCCGGGAACGGCTCCCCAGATGGCGATCCGGTAGTGGCGGTCACCTGCGGAGGCCGCAATGAGGACCGGGTGGTCGCTTGAGTTTTGAAAGCGGAAATTCAGATAGTCCGCCGAGACGGTAGCGTCCTCCCCCGGTGGCAGATACGGCACCAACAGCCCATGCTGGTGGCGCTCCAAGACCTTAAGGCCCGTCCGCAAGACCGCGGCATACAGCGTGCTCGCGCCCTGGCACACGCCGCCCCCCACGGACGGGACGATCCGGTCTCCCACAAACGCTCGTCCCCAACCGTATCCGTTGGCCGCGGTGTATGGCCCAACCTTCTCGTAATAGCTGAAGACTTGCCCGGGCTGCAGCACCGTACCGTTCATCCGGCTGGCCGTAATCTCAATATTGACGGCTTGAGTCGCCGACGCGTGGTAGTAGGTCGTGGTGACCGCGCTCCATCGATAGGGCAGCCGCGTCACACCGGCGCCGTTCTTTCCGACGGCCGCCAATACCAAGGGGACCGGTACCGGCGTTGCCGGCCGGGACGATCCGATCCAGGACGGCACATGGCTCCCGGGCCACAACGCGAGCCACAGCGTGAATATCCACCACCACACAGCCAACCCTCCTCGCCTCCCGCGCACGACCCGCGAATCCCTCCGGGCAACCCGGATGCAGACAGCAGAAAACCGCGGGCCGTCAGCCGGCCCGCGGCGGGGATTACGACTTCAGCTGTTCTTCGGCCAGTTTCAAGGCTTCCTTGACCAGGTTGCCGCACTGGCGGGCGGGCACTCCGCCCCAGCCTTCGCGCCGGACAATGTCGTCGACGCCAAGACGTTCTCCCAGCTTGATCTTCGTGGCATCGCTCATGATTTTACCCAAGCGACCACCTCCCCACGCTAGCATGGCCGACCTGGCGCGCTCGATACAACATCAACGCCTGGCCGCTGCATGGCGTTCGGCCGGCGGGCCGTGGCGCGCCCGGATTGGCATCCGAATCGGGCGGAGACCCCCGATCCGTGGATGGTTGGGCTGACGGCCTACGGCTCCGCCCCGACCCATCAACCGGGCAGCGGAGCACCGTTTCGGCCGGCCTTGACCGCTGCCGGTCAGACCGATGGGGCGTCGGGTGGCCGACACGGAGCGCTTGACGGACCCTCGCGCGGCTTGGATTAGTGCTGAGCCACCCACCGGAAAAATCGATAGTGCCACAACACCCGAGTCACAAACGTGCGGGTCTCCGGGTAGGGGATGTGGCTCACCGGGTCGTCGCGATCCAGCCGTCCGGACTCCGCCCACCGCTCCACCGTTTCCGGCCCGCCGTTGTACGCCGCCAAGATGAGAACCAGACGGCCATGAAACACCCGCGACAGGTACGCCAGGTACCAGGTGCCCACGGCGATATTCACGCGAGGACTGTCGAGCGGACCGTGGAGGTTCGCCTGGGCCTCCACCCACTGCCCGGTCGTGGGCAAAATCTGCATCAGGCCCACGGCACCGCGGGGAGAGACGGCGCCGGGTCGAAAATGGCTCTCCACTTCCACCACCGCCGTCACCAGCCATGGGTCGAGGTGCTCGCGACGCGCCTGCTGCCAAATCAGGCGTTGTTCTTGGCGATGGCGTCCCAACGCGAAAGGAAATGCCCTGATCCACAACACGCCCGCCGCTGCCGCGATCACCACCAGTACTGCCGCCACCACATACAGCCCGCGCTTCACGCGTCCAACCGCCCGAGAGCCTCGGCCACCTGGCGGCGAAGGGCATCCAATCCGTCAGTGTTGTCCAGCACCACGTGGGCAAACGGCGTCTTGTCGGCCAGTGGCATCTGGCTCGCGATGCGCGCCTCGGCCGCGGCGCGCGAGAGATGATTGCGGGCCATCAACCGTTCCACCTGTTGCTCCGGCGTCGCCCACACCACCCAGATTTGGTCCACCTGCCGCCAGAGCCCGTTTTCGATCAGCAACGGCACGTCGACCACCACGGTCCGCGCCCCCTCAGCGGCCAGCCGGTCCACCTCCTCCCACAGTACGCGCCTCACCAGCGGATGCACCGCATCGTTCACCGCCTGACGGCAGCGGGCGCTGCCGAAGATCCAGCGCGCCATCCGCACGCGATCCAACTGGCCGTCCGAGGCCAAGGCGGGCCAGCCAATCAGCCGGCGCAGGGCCCACCATCCCGGCGCGCCGGGCCGTTCCAGCCGGTGCACAATCTCGTCCGCGTCCACCACCGGGATGCCCTGCTCCCGTATCCATCGGCTGACCGTGGTTTTGCCGCTGGCGATGCCGCCGGTGAGACCGATGACCGGAACAGTTCGGCCTCCTGCCCGTGCCGACTCAGGACCCATTGAGGCTCTTCCAGTCCAACGCGCCGCCGGGAAAGACACGCACGTGGCGCAGGTTTGGGGCCAAGAGCCAGAAGCTTCCGTCCGGCATCACGGGGATCACCGTCCAGTTGGCCATCGCGGCCGGCAGCGGCTGTCCCGGCCACGCGATCATCAGGGCAGCCGGCAGACTGCCCTTCGCCAGAGCCGACGCCCAAGACGCCGAGGACAGCACCGTTACGTGATACTGGCCCGGCGCCAGCCGTTCCAGCGTCTGCGCCAAGGCCATGGTCAGCGGGTCGGCCGCGTCGACCGCCAGGGGGAGCGGCGTCGGGACCGCCGGCTTCACGGCCGGAGACGATCCGGAGGCGGCGGGTCCCGCGACCGCTTTCGGCAGACGCGCCGCCGTGAGCGGCCGCGCGTGTCCAGCGAAGGCGCTGTCCACCCAGCGTGTCACCGGAAGGCCCTGACCGGTCGCATGCGCCCACGGCGCTGTGGGACCCGGATTGATGACCAGCGCAATGCGCCCGCCGTTGCTCAAAAAGTGCAGCCGCGTGCCGAGCCCCAAGTTCAGGGCCGACGACACCTGGCCCACAGGCACCTCCGCCGCCTGGACCTGTCCGTTCAGCAGCGCCAAAGCGGCCTCCTTCCAGCGAGGATACCGCTGCACCGCAATGAGCGGGGACGCTGTTCCGCCGTCCACCCGCCGAAACTCCATGCTGGCGTTGGGAATGTCGGCGGCGACGGTCCAGCCCCCACTGCCCAGCAGATCGGAAATCGTCCAGAACCCGCCGCCATCGACCAGATCGCGGACGGGCAGGATGCCGAGCACGGGATTGGTGAGCCGATAAATCCAATTGGGGACGGCATGAGTCAGCACGATGCGCAATTGATACGGGCCGGTGGCTTGGAAGCCCGACACCCAGGGGCGCGCACCCGACATCACGGCGGCGGCTCCCTGCACGTCGCCCAGGAGGCGCCGTGCCATCAGCGAGTGAGTGCTCGGCCACAGCGTTTGGGACAGCGCCCGCGCCACCAGACTCGGCGTCACCGGAGTCCCGTCGGCCAAGTGGCCGCGTGCCAACTGAATTGTCAGCACATTGCCGCTCACCGACGCGGTTACGGCCAGGCCCGGGGCCAGCATGCCGTTCGGCCCGACTGTGAACAGCGTGGGAAACACATTGTCGGCAATCATGCGGCTGCCCGTCCGGGTCGCCGAAGCCGGATCGAGCGTGGCTCCCTCGCCCAGCACGGCGATGTTGACAATCCCGGATTCGGAAGGCGGCGTCGGATGCGCCGCCGGATGAACCAGAGCCGCCGGCGCGAGCGCAAGCACAATCAACAGCCACGGCCAGATCCGCGCCATTACCCGCGCTTCCCGGGCAACCGCTCCATCTGGGCGGCGGTCAAATCCCGCTCGCTGATGATGTCGAGCCGGTATTTTCCATCCAGGCGCCGGACTTGCACTTCTCCCCGAATCCCCATCTTGTCCCAGATCCGCGCCATGGCCTCTTGCAACTGGCCTTCGGTGTCCACCGTGAGGCTAAAGTGCTGCATCCCCTGTCTCCTCTCTGGGTCCCTCGTCTTCTACAGCCTGGCATTTAGGACAAAAGTGGCTCGTCCGACCGGCCACCCGGACGGCGGCAACCGGCGTTGCGCATCGGAGGCAGGGGCGATTCGCCTGACCGTAGACGCGCAGGTGGGTCCCGTATTCCCCCCGCCGCCCACTGGTGTCCTCAAAGGTCAGGAAGGTGGTGCCCCGACATTGGATCGCCTCCCGGAGCACGGCCCGCAGGGACCGATGCAGACGCCCCACGTCGCGGGGCGTCAAGTCGCCGCCGGCTCGCGTGGGATGCACCCGCGCCCGAAACAACGCCTCGTCGGCATAAATGTTGCCGATGCCGGCCACGACTCGCTGATCCAGCAACAGCGCCTTGACGGGTGCGCGGCGACCGGCCAGGATCTCTCCCAGGCGCCGGGCCGTGAACCGGGGGGACAGAGGCTCCGGACCCAGCCGCAGTCCGAGCGGGACCCCCGGCTCGCACCACACGATCCGCCCGAATCGCCGCGGATCCGTCAAGCGCACTTCGGTCCCGTCGTCCAGGCGCACAATGAGATGGGTGTGTGGTGGCACCGCTGCGGCGGGATCCCACCCGGTCCGAATCCGGCCACTCATCCCGAGGTGCAGCACCAAGCGCGCGCCGGACTGAAAACCCCACACCAAAAACTTACCGCGACGCCCAATCCGGGTCACCCGCTCCCCGGCCATCCGGTCTCGCACCCACGCTTCCGGCTCCCGTGACTTCACCAGCCGCGGATCCATCCACGGCACCGCTACGATGGCACGGCCCACGACGCACCGCTCCAAGTCTCGCCGCACCGTCTCAACTTCCGGCAGTTCCGGCATGCCTGTCGCCTCCTGGGCCCACCGCAACGGGCTCCATGGCGTCCCAATGATCGCCCCGCTTCAAGTCCACCGCCAAAGGCACGGAGAGCGGAAGCGCCGTCGACATCAGCTGAACCGCCAACCGGGCGACGTCGTCCTGCTCCTCGGGCACCATGTCCCAAATTAACTCGTCGTGGACCTGCAGCACCATGGCACTTTTTAGATCCGCCTCCTGAAACGCGGCTTCCAACCGCACCATGGCCACCTTGATAAGGTCGGCCTCGGTGCCCTGAATCACCGTGTTCATCGCCATCCGTTCAGCATACTGCCGGCGGGCGAAATTGCGGGCATGAATGTCCGGGAGAGCACGGCGGCGCCCCAGCATGGTGGTCACGTATCCGAGCGTCCGCGCCTGCTCAATCGCCCCGTCCAAGAAGGCCTTGATGCGGGGGTAGCGGAGGAAGTACCGCGCGATGTAATCCCCCGCCTCCTGACGGGAGATGCCCGTATTGGTGGCCAAACCAAAGTCGGAGATGCCGTAGATGATGCCGAAGTTGATGGCTTTGGCCCGATCCCGCAGGGCATCGTCCACCTCGTCGAGCGGGACCTGGAACATCTCGGAGGCCGTCCGGCGATGGATGTCCTGACCTTGACGGAAGGCGTCCTGCAGGACCGGATCCCCGGAAAGATGGGCCAGGATGCGGAGTTCCACCTGCGAGTAGTCGGCCGAAAGCAGCAGACGACCGGCGCTGGGCAAAAAGACGCGCCGCACCCGCCGACCCAACGGCAGCCGGACCGGGATGTTCTGAAGGTTGGGCTCGCTGGATGAAAGGCGTCCCGTGGCGGCCACCGTCTGGTTAAAGTGCGTGTGCAGCCGGCCGTCCTCGGCCACCAGCGGCGCCAGCCCATCCACGTAGGTCCCCTTCAGCTTGGCCAGCTGGCGGTGCAGCAAGACGGCATCCACGATCGGATGCAGGGGTCGGAGAGCCTCCAGGGCGTCGGCATCGGTGGAATATCCGGTTTTGGTGCGCCGCTGCGTGGGCAGCCCGAGGATGTCAAAGAGCACCTCGCCCAGCTGACCGGGCGACTGAATGTTAAAGCGCCGTCCCGCCAGGGCATAGATGGTTTGCTCCGATTCCGCCAGGGCCCGGTCCAACTCGTCTCCCAATTGGCCCAGCGCCTCACGATCCACGGAGATGCCGCGGCGCTCCATCGCATGCAGCACATACACGAGGGGCAACTCCACCTGACTGTAGAGATCCGAGAGGCCCATCTCGGCGAGACGCTCCGCCACCCGCGGCCAGATGCGGGACAGAGCGAGCAGGTCATCCCCTTCGTCGCCCACCATCGAAGCCAGGTCGCCAATCCGGTAGTGCGACCGACCGGCATCCAGCAGGTAGGCGGCGATGAGGCCATCGTGAACCGCAGGCCGAGACGGCTCTGGGATGGCGTCGGCCCAATCCTTCACGCCAAATCCCACCAGCAGTTGCCCGTCCAACCGTGGGAGCGCAGCGCTCCACCGGGCGCTGCGTCCCGCGGCCGCATCGGCCACCACGAAACCGTCCGGTGTGGCCGGCGCGATAGCCAGAACAGGTCCGGGCGGCCAGTGCTCCCAGTCACCCTCCGGTTCCGGCGCGGGGGCGTCGTCTTGACGCGCTCCCCGCGCCCCGGCAATCGCCGGGGCGTCCTCCGGAAACAGGCGCCGCCGCAAGGTTGTAAAGCCCATCTCCCGAAAGAACTCCGACAGCTCCGGGGTCGCGGGCACATGATAGTCCTCCGCCGCGTCGAGCCAGGGTCCGAGCGGAATGTCGACCCGGATGGTGGCCAAATCCCGCGAAGCCAACGCACGCTCGCGCTGTCCGGCCAGGGCTTTCCGATAGCGCGCCTCGGGAATCGTGTCCAATGCGTCGTAGATGGCCTCGATCGTGCCGTATCGGTTCAGGAGCGCCACGGCGGACTTCTCGCCGATGCCCGGCACACCGGGAATGTTGTCCGACGCATCACCCATCAGCCCTTTGAGATCGGGCACCTGCTCGGGCCGGACACCCATTTTTCGCAGCACGCCTTCGGCGTCGAGCGTTTCCAGACCGCTGAGTCCTCCGCGGGTGGTCAGAAGGACGGAAATGCCCGGACGGACCAATTGCAGCAAGTCCCGGTCACCGGTCAAAATGCGGATGTCCTCGCCGCGTGCCCGAAGAGCCGTGGCCAGCGTTCCCAAGATATCGTCCGCCTCATACCCGGGAGCCATGAGATGGGGAATCTGCAAATAATCCAGCAGTTGCTGGGCCAGCGGCAGCTGAGCGTGAAAATCTTCCGGCGCCGTCTCGCGCTGGGCCTTGTATGCTTCAAAAGCCTCATGGCGGAACGTGGGGTCCGGAGCGTCGAACGCCACCACCACGCGCGTCGGGGCGACATCATCCAGCGCCTTGAGGAGCATGGTGGCGAAGCCGTAGACCGCGCCGGTGGGCGTTCCGTCGGGACGCGTCAACGGAGGCAGAGCGTGATAGGCTCGAAAGAGAAGACTGTGCCCGTCGACCAGTAGCACGCGGCGCATGGCGACTCCCTTCCATATGGAGGCGGTGGCGATGACGACTCTCGGGACTCGGGACCGTCCGGGTCCATGTTAGAAAATGCGGGGGCCCTCGGCAACCCGCGGCGCGGGGCGCCCATCCCAACGCGACTACGGTCGCAGGAGGCGAATCGAATGACTTGGGTGTTTTTGCATGGCGCCGCGTCTTCGCCCGACGTCTGGGCGCAGCAGCGCCGGGCGTTTCCCACGGCCGTCTATTATCGTTTTCCGCCTGACCCCGATCCGGGCGACGCGCTTTTGGAATACTACCGCGCGGCGGTGCTGCGCGACATCTCCGGGCCCCTGATCATTGTGGGGCACTCGCTCGGCGGGGCCGTCGCCCAGCTCGCCATGCTGACCGAGCCGAATCGCGTAGCCGGCGCGGTGCTGGTGGGCACCGGCCCCCGCCTGCCCGTCAATGCCGAGCTGTTGGCGGGTCTGGCCGACCACCCGGGGGAGACATTGGACCGCGTGGCCGGCTGGTCATTGGCGCGCACGGCAGATGCCTCGCTGCTTGAGGGGTCGCGCACCATGGCGCGCGAGGCCGACCCTCGGCTGGCGCTTCGTCAGTTCGCGGCCTGCGCCCGCTTCGATCTGCGCGGGGCCGCTCCGGCCCCCGATATCCCGGTCGAGGTGATCTGGGGCGCGGCCGACCGTATGACCCCGCCCGCCTTGGTGGCCGAACTGGCGGCCTTGTGGCCCGGCGCCCACTTAGTTGAAATCCCCAATGCCGGCCACTTGGTCATGCTGGAGCAGCCCCAAGATTTCAACCGTGCCCTCCGTCAAGCCGCCGAACGCCACGGCTGGACCCTGCCATAGCCGGGTCCAGCCGCCCGCATCCGCGCGCAGGAGACGTCAGGCGTCGTAGTAGAGAACAAACTCGGCCGGATGGGGCCGCAGGCGCACGGCGTCGGCATCCTCCGCCTTCAGCTCCGCCCAGGTGTCCAACAAGTCGCGGTCGAATACGCCCCCCTCCAGCAGGAAGGCGTGATCGGCCCGCAGGGCCGCCAAGGCCTCATCCAAACTGCCGGGCACGCTGGCAATCCCCTCCCGCTCTTCGGGGCTCAACTCGTAGATGTTTTTGTCGACCGGGCCGTAGCCCAAGCTGCCCGGATCCAGGCGGCGCCGGATTCCGTCCAGTCCCGCCATCAGGACGGCGGCAAAGGCGAGGTAGGGGTTGGCGGTCGGATCGGGCGTCCGAAATTCGATGCGCGTCGCCTCGGGACGCTCGGTAACCGGGATCCGGATGGCGGCGGACCGGTTGCCGCGCGAATAAACGACATTCACCGGGGCTTCGTAGCCCGGCACCAGGCGCTTGTAACTGTTGGTGGTGGGGTTTGTGAACGCCAGCAAGGCAGGCGCGTGGAAGAGAATGCCGGCCAGATAAGATTCGGCCAGCGGAGACAAATTGGCATAGCGCCCCTGCTCCCAGAACAGCGGGGTTCCGTCGCGCCACAGCGACTGGTGCACGTGCATCCCGCTGCCGTTGTCGCCAAACAAGGGCTTGGGCATGAACGTCGCGGTCTTGCCGTGCATGCGGGCGGCGTTGCGCACCGTATATTTGTACAGCATCACCGTGTCGGCCTGGGCCACCAGAGTGTTGTATCGCAGATCGATTTCCTGCTGCCCCGTCGCAACCTCATGATGGTGCATCTCGACGCGGACACCCTGCCGCCGAAGCATCTGAACGATTTCGGTCCGCGTCCGAGCCGTCGCGTCGTGCGGCGGAAGGGGGGCGTACCCCTGTTTGGGCCGAATCAAGTACCCGTGGGGGCTGTTGTTGGGCGGATCCCAAACGCTTTCCTCGCTGACCAGCCTATATCCGGCCTGGTGCGGATCCAGCTGAAAGCCCACTTGATCAAACAGAAAGAACTCCAACTCCGGTCCCCAGTACGAGGTGTCGGCGATGCCGGTCGTTCGGAGGTACCTTTCCGCCCGAGCCGCCACCGTCCTGGGATCCCGGCCGTACTCGGCACCGTTGGGCTCCAGCACGTCGGCCACCAGGGCCAGCGTGGGCACCGGAGCGAACGGGTCCACCATCGCGGTGCCGGGATCCGGACGCATCAGCATATCGCTCCGGTCGATGCTGCGAAAGCCCCTGAGACTGGATCCGTCAAACGGCACCCCATCGCGAAAGGTCGCCTCACTGATTTCCGTAGCCGGTATGGTCATGTGCTGCCAGCGACCAGGGACGTCCACGATGCGCAGGTCCACCATCTCAATCTGCTCCTTGGCAATCCGCTCCAGCACTTCTTGGGCGCTCAGCCGACTCACTCCCCTCATATCTCACAACGAAACCCCTCACCATCACTATATCTGACACGGGGAAAGACGTCACTCACAATCTCTAACAAATTGATGGCCATATATTCCACCGCTGCCCTGCTCGGTTGGGCACCCGCCATTCGACGCAAAGATCTCTTGCGTGGGCCGTGACTCTCGACCGTGTTTTGGCGTTTACTACTAGTAAGTGAAGTTTTTGGTCGATCTTGCCTGCATGAAAAGAAGGGTCCGCCGATGGCAGCACCGTTATCCCCCCGCCGCTCGGTTCCGTCCGCCTCGCGCTGGCGCTGGTGGGTTCTCGCGCTCGGCTTGGTGGGGGTGTTGGCCGCCTTCCTGGCGTTGTGGTCTCGCCCCCAGGTGCGCCTGTCGGCAGGAGCCCAAGCGCTGGTCCACATCCAGATCGGTTGGCAAAACCGGCTCCTCCGCGTCAGTGTGCAGTCTTCCCATGGTCCCGTCCCGGTCATGGTCGTCAACGGCGCCGTCTTCCCGCGCGCCCTGCTGACGCCACGCACTCAAGTGACGGTGGTCGCCCTGGTCACCGGGCCCGGCTGGAATCCGCTCAGCCATCCGGTGCAAGACCGTCTGACGCTGACGGTTCCCCCGGATCCCGTCCTCACGTCGGATCGGACACGCATCACCTTGGGCAGCCGAGTGCGCTTCAGCTTGTCGGCTCCTTCCTGGTCCCTCATGGTGCGCAGCGGCTCATCCGTGTCCTGGCTGGATCTGGGCGGCCATGGCCGGACATGGGAGGTGGGCCCGTCGCGCAATCGGCCCGGATCCACCGGACTCTTGTTGGTGCGGACACGCGCCCGCCCCTGGGAGGCCCCGTCGGCCCCCGAAACCCTGACCTGGATGTCCGTGCCGTGGTTGTCGGCCACCCTCCAGAGCTCCGGCGAGGCGGGGGCTCCGCTCGGCCTCCGCTTCTCGGAACCCGTTTCCCAAAATATCCTCGCCGACGTGCAATGGACGCCCGATCTGTCGGGCGTGTGGCGGCGCGTGAGCACAACCACCTGGTCATTTGCGCCCAGCGGCATCATATGGCCCGGTGAGACCCTGACCCTGCGCATCACGGGCGGTTCCAAAGGCGTGCGGGCCGTCACCGGGAGTTACCTGGCCAAGACAGAAGCATTGACGTGGCAGGCGCCGGCCGGTTCCCTGCTGCGCGCGCAGCAGCTGTTGGCCAAGCTGGGATACCTGCCCCTGGTGTGGACCAACGGCGGCACTGCCGTGGCCGACTCGGACGCGGCTCAGGTGGCCGCCGCCTACGCGCCTCCAACGGGCTCTTTTGCCTGGCGATACGCCAATACCCCCCCGTCCCTCGCCGCCCTGTGGCAGCCGGGCGCGGACACGGTCATGACCACCGGTGCGGTCATGACGTTCGAGCGGCGACAGGGGCTGGCCGTGGACGGCGTGGTGGGACCGGCGGTTTGGCAGGCTCTGATCACGGCGGTGATGAACAATCAGACCAACCCGGACGGATATACCTATGTGTATGTCTCCGAAACGCTGCCGGAACAGCTGTCGGTGTGGCACAACGGTCAAGTGGTCCTGACATCGCCCACCAACACCGGAATTCCCCAGTCGCCCACCTACTTGGGAACCTATCCGGTCTACCTCCGCTACCTCTCGCAGACGATGAGCGGCGTCAATCCCAACGGCACCCCGTACAATGACCCGGGGGTCCCCTGGGTGAACTACTTCGCGGGAGGGGATGCGGTCCACGGATTCCCGCGCGCTCAATATGGGTTCCCGCAAAGCCTGGGATGCGTGGAGCTGCCGATTCCGACCGCGGCCATCGTGTGGACGTACATGCATTACGGGACGCTCGTCACCGTCGAGCCGCCCGGCTCCCCTCGGTCTCCCTAGTGTAGTGTCTCACTTTTGGTTGGCCACTTGGGCGAGGGCGACCCGGCCCCGTTGCACCTTTTCCAGGATCTCGGCCGCGGTCGCGGTCCAGACGAAGGGTTTGGGGTCCGCGTTGTGCGCCGCCAGGTAACGGTCGATGGTCGCAATTAAGGCGGGTACGCTAGGGAAGGCTCCACGCCGAATGGCCTTCTCCGTGAGGTCCCGGAACCACCGTTCGACCAGGTTGAGCCAGCTGGATGACGTCGGCGTGTAGTGACAGTGAAAGCGGGGATGGGCGGTCAACCAGTCCCGGATCACCTGATGCTTATGCGTCGCATAGTTGTCCACGATGAGATGGACCTGGAGCGCTTTCGGGACGGCCCGGTCGATCTGTTTCAGAAACCGGAGATACTCCTGATGCCGGTGCCGCGGCTGGCAGGTACCCAGCACCTCCCCGGTGAGCACGTTCAAGGCAGCAAATAGGGTAGTGGTCCCGTTCCGTTTATAATCGTGGGTCCAGGTGGCCGGGTGTTTTGTCGTCAAGGGCAAGGCCAACTGCGTGCGGTCCAGGGCCTGGATTTGGCTCTTCTCGTCCACACACAACACGACGGCGTTATCGGGCGGGTTCAGGTAAAGCCCTACCACATCAATCAGTTTGGCCTCAAAGTGCGGGTCCTGGGACAGCTTAAAGCGCTGGACGCGATGGGGTTTCAAGCCCCGAGCCGCCCAGATGCGCTGCACCGTGGCGGGACTGACGCCCATGGCTCGCGCCATGGTCCGGCAACTCCAGTGCGTCGCCCCATCCGGCGGCTGCTCATGTTGGGTGGCATGCACAATCGCCTGCACGGTGGCATCGGGAATGGTAGGCTTGCGGCCCCGCCCCGGGCGGATCCGCTCCCAGTGTTGCAAGCCCGTGGCGGCAAACGCGGCCCGCCACGCACGGACGGTGACCACACTGCAACCCAGGCGGGCTGCGACCTGCCGGTTGGCGATCCCGTCCGCGGCCCACAACAGGGCCTGGGCCCGCTGGACCAGGCGATGGGGAGCGTTCTGCGATCGGGCCACCCGCTCCAGGATCCTCTGCTGAGCGGGCTCAAGTATAAGGGGACGGGCAGGTTTGCTCATGGCTCATCATACCACATTGGATCACTCATTTACGAGACACTACACTAGCGCGTGCACGCCGCCCGGCCCTATGCCGGGTTCGCCGCGGAAGCCCCTCATCCGCATGCGGGCCGTGAGATCTTGGGCCCGGGTTCTTCGCGTGCCGCCAAGGTCAACTGATAGCACGTGAGGACGGGGCTCGGCGTCTATCTCGGGCGCTGTCGTCGTCGTAACCGTACGGGAGTCGGTAGCGTTGCTAGTCAGAGGTTGTTGCGCCGGACTGGACATGCCGGTACGTCCGGACGACGGCCCAGTCGGATGGCTGCCGGATCACGTGGGATGGGCCGTTCACGAGGGGAACATTGAGGAAAGTGGGGATTTTGGATGTTGGGTGGGCGGTGGGCTTCGGCAT
>DAHVOH010000229.1 GCA_027318915.1 Clostridiales bacterium | reverse complement strand
GGAACTGTAGGTAGCGGCTGGTGATGAGCTTGTGCTCGACAAGGGCACCGCCGAGCCCAAGTCCGGCCCCGAGCGCCATCATCAGGATCATGATGGCGGCCACAGTGCCCCAGCCCGATGCGAGCTTCCAGGCCAGCGCGGAACGCGCCTGGCGCTCGATCGCACGCGCGAGCGACGCCTTCCACTGCTCCACAAACTCTGCGCCTCTCTCAGTCCCCATGCGCTCCAGGCCGGCGGCGGCCTGTTGGAGGTCGAGCGCCCCTTTGTGAGCCGCGGCGCCAATCACCTGGACCAGGGTCTGCCCAGCTTCGACCGTTTTGGCCTCGATGGCCTGTGACACGGCGCCCTTGAGGTCGGCGCCTGCCCGGGTGACATTCTGATAGAGCAGATCCGGGATCTTGGCGGTTTCCTCAGCCAGGGCCTGCGCGTGCTGGCCTGCGCTCGCTGCCGCGCGCATGGCGTTCGCCATCGCCGCCGCCAAGGGCCAAAAAGCGTCGTTTGCTGTGTGAATGCCATTTTCACTGGCCCATGCCAGAAGGTGCTCGCGCTGGTCAGAAGGAACGGCCCCCAGGGCAATGTCCCGGAGCGTGGCTGCTGCTGGGCGGTTTTGCGGTGGCGAGAGGGGCGTCGGCGCGGTGGGTTTAGGGGCGGGTTGCGGCGCCTTTGTGGCGCACGCGCACGCGCTTGGGGCGGCGTCGATGGCCGCTTTGACCGCATCGGTCAGTGCCCGCCGGTCAGGAAAATGGGGATATAGGCCCCGAGAGAACCCCGCGTTCGCGAGTTGGTACGCGGCAGTCGGGTCGGCGCCGGCTCGATGCAGCGCGCCGCAGGTTTGGCAGGTGGCTAACACCCCAGCATCAAGGGTGATCTGGCGTGCCGTCGTTTGCCGTTCTGTTGTCATGATTCAGTCCTCATAAAAGAGGCCGGGGTGTGACCCCCGGCCATGATGGGTTTACTCGGCGTCCTGAAAGAGCAACGCGACCGGCCCCTCGAAGGCCTTGCGGCACCAGTCACCCAGGTATTTGCGGGTGATGGTGCTCAACGCCGATCCAGGCTGGGCAAGGTCCGTATAGCGGCCCATGCGCTCCCGGACCGCGCCCATGGCCGTGTCAGTCAAGCTTGGCAAGACCGCTTCAAGGCCGCCGGACTCCAGCCACTCCGCGCGGGCCTTGTGACGAGCCCACAAAAACTTTCCGGGGTCGCCAAAACGGCCGTTCAGAATCGCAATTTTGCGATCCGCGAGACGGCAGAGGGTCGAGGAAGCTGAAAGGGCGGCGCTGTTTTCATCAGGGCCAACCATCCACCCCACACGCACCAAGTACCCCAACTCATGGGCGGCATCGATGAAAACGGATGCCTGGCGGTCGAGGGTGGCGCTGGCGCTGGCCGGGGTGTTGACTACAACCGTGTCCGGCAGGCCCTTGCGCTCCAGGGCCTCAAAGACGCCGATCACCGCTTCCTCCGAGGCGTCGGGGCGGGACAGATCCACGCCGAACCCCGCCACTCCCGCGACGCCAGCAAACCGAGCGGCTACGTCATCTATGGTGGCGTCCCCCTCGATCACGCACACCGGCCCACGAGTCAGGGCAAAGTCCACACATAAACCGATCAGGGTCGATTTCCCGACACCACCCTTGTCGCCATGCCCTAAAATAAGTTGCTTCTGCTTCATGTCAGTGCTCCTTCATTAATCAATGTCGATCTTTTCAAACCCTGGCCGGGATGGCGCGGGGTTCTCACCCTTAGCTGCGGCAGTGGAAATTACTGGTGGGTGGGGTCGGCGTGCAGGCTGGGGAGCGGGTGTGGGGTCGGGCGGCTCCAAGGTTTTGGCCTCGACCCTCTTTTTAACTCTGCTGAACGCCTGAGCGACAGACCTGCCCTGGCCTGGTCGGCCTAGCGAGTCCGCCACGGCCGGCCACTTCCAACCGCGTGCGCGTGCGCGCT
>DAHVOH010000228.1 GCA_027318915.1 Clostridiales bacterium | reverse complement strand
GCGAACTCGCAGTGCTTGCGGGCGTGGTGTCAGGTGCGGCGCGAAGCGGGGCGGTGGTGGGTCTCGACGGTCTAGCCACCTCTGTCGCCGCGCTAGTGGCCGTGCAACTTGACCCGGCGGCGTCCGCTTACCTGGTTGCTGGTCAGATGAGCCGCGAGAAAGGTCATCGTCTCGTGCTCGGCGCCCTCGGTCTCGAACCCCTTGTCGACCTGCGGCTGCGGGCGGGAGAAGGAGTAGGAGCGGCGCTCGCTTGCGCAATGCTTCGCAGCGGCTTGGCGGTCAGGCTCTGCTCGGCACGCACCGCCTGAGTCGGATTGCGACGCAAGGCGACTGTGTGGGCAGACGTGGCAACGGAGGCGCTTAATATAATCCGGTTCTGACACATGATTTAACCCCAATACTGATAACTTAGGGTGGGCTGAGGATCCGGACTGCCGTTGAGGTCGACAGGGTCGGCTGGGGCCAGCCTCGATGGGCGGCTCGCTTGACGTTGAACTTGGACATCTTGCGACGAACGACCCGGGCATTGGATCTGAGCTGTCGCACGGGTAGCAGTCGGTGGAGCATCTCGGTGATGGCCCGATGAGTGGCTGCAGCTAAGGAGTGGCTCGATCCGATTCCTTTGCGCACACTTCGTCGAGTGGCGTGGAGTGCGTTGGTGAAGCTGATCCGGTCGGGGTCGATCTCCCCGTGGTCGGCTGCTTTATGGATGAGAGCTCGGATGGCGTAGTGCACACACAGATAGCCCCATGCCTCTTGGTAGACCCCCTGTGGGGTTTTCGATCGCAGGATCACCCGGGGGCCACGTTGGTGAGTCTTCAACTCGTCGAAGATCGACTCGATCTCCCAACGCTCTTCGTAGAGCGCGGCGAGCTCGCGGCCCGGAGCGGCATCGGGGTCGACGATGTTCGTCACCAACCGGTACGTCGTGTCCTTGGCTGATGCGCGCCCAGAGTCGTCGATGGCGTACTCGATGACCCGCACCGGGACCACGTCGTCCCGTTTGTGCTTGTCTGTGCTGGCCACCAGTTCGGAGCGAAAGGATCCGTCGGGGAAGCGTTCGAGTACAGGGAAGATTGCGTTGGACTTGGCCCGCCAGACAAGCGCAGCTCCACTGCTGGCGGCCTGGGAGAACAGTGGATGGGCGAGAAAGCCCCGGTCGGCCAAACACAGCATGTTCGGGGCCAAGGCGGTGACCACCTGTTTGGCCAAGGTGACCTCTCCGGTCGCATAGGAGTCCATGGCTGCGGCGATGATCGCGTGGGTGCCGCACTCGCCGAGGGCGACGATGCGCAACTGGGGGAAGGCACTGCCCTCTCCACGACCAGTGCCGGCCCGGCCGATCTCTGCCGCGTTGGCTGGCGTGTCGGCCACGTCGATCGTGGTGCCGTCGATCGAAACCAAGCGCCAGTCCCGATAGAACGCACCTTTGGTCTTTCGCGTGGCGAGCGGCACACACACCCGTGCAAACAGCTCCGCCACCGGTTCGGGCCCGAGCCGGGCCCGTGCCTTGGTGATCGCCACCTGGGAGGGCATCTCGTAGTGGTCTTTCCCGTCGGTGGACCAGGTGAGTCCCTCGGTCAGAGATCGCATCACCTCCTCGTAACCCGCCGAGGAGAACAAGGTCATGGCCAGCACGTAGTAGACGACCAGATGAGCCGGGAGCATCCGGTTGCGCTGCTCACGCCGACCGGTGATCTCAATGACCTCATCCACCAGACTCCGCGTGAACGTCGCCGTCAACACACCGAGCGCCACCCGATCGGTCAGCCGCTCACCGTCACCGACACGCACCTGTCCCGCCCGTGGCATGGACCAAAGAATACCACAAGTGTAACTCTAAGTTATGGGTATTGGGATTAGGGCCGTTTTGTATTCAGAGGGCCTGATTGAAGGAAACCTGGCTACGTTGCCATGGCCGGTGTTGCGAATCGTTGAGAACCGTGCCAGGTCTGTAGCTGGATGTTTCACGTGAAACATCCAGCTACAGACGTGAAACATG
>DAHVOH010000227.1 GCA_027318915.1 Clostridiales bacterium | reverse complement strand
CTGGGAGCGTCGGTGTGGGGCGTGCGGCAGGTGTTGCGCACGATCGTCGCGAGGTCGGCGAGCAGGGTCGGGAAGCTGTGGATCGGGGTCCCGTCCGGGTGGTGGCGACGCGCGGCTTTGGCTTGGGCCTCGGCGGAGCGTTGCGCCGGAGCGACCGGATCGCGGCTCGCCAAGGCGGCGGGGTCTTCGTCGGTGAACATCAGTTCCCGCCATGCCCTCCGCAGGTGCCACTCGACGTAGTAGGCGAGCATGCAGAGAAAGAGGTGGGCCCGGACACGATCGGCCAGGCGGTGATGAATCGGGCGGATCTTGAGATCCATCGTCTTCAGGGAGCGGAAGGCGCGCTCGACTTGGGACAGCGACTTGTAGTGGCGCACACCGGTGGCGGTGTCCATGCGGGTCGCCGGGACGGACGTGCGGATGATGTAGATTCCGTCGAGCGCGGCCTCCGCGGTGATGGCCGCGGTTTTGCGGGCAAAGGAGAACGCGTCGTCCCGGATGACCGTTTCCATGTGCTTGGCCACCTTGTACCGGTCCATGATTCGGCCCACCCGCAGGCCGATCGCGGCGGCGCCCCGCAAGCGTCCCGCGTGCACCCGGGCCTGGATCTTTGCCAGCGACTGTTCCGTGGCGACGAGGAGCTCCTCGCGCTTGTGGGCCCGCCGTTTCCCGAGTTCCGGATTGCGGCAGGCGATGAGGCGCTCGCCCGGATAGTCGGGGTGGATCATCTCGAAGAGGTTGCGCTCGTCGAACAGCTCCGGCTGGAGCGTCCGGTCCTCGACGAGCGCCCGAATGGAGACGCTCCTCAGCGCCGTGATCCAGTCGATGCCGCCGTGGGCCCGGAAGGCATCGATGGATGGCTGGGTGATCATGCCGCGGTCCCCGATCAGGACGCAGCGGTCGATACCGAAATCCTGCTGCAGGCGCTGGATCGCCGGCATCAACGTGGCGGAATCCGCCGTGTTGCCCTCGTGGACCGAGAGCGCCACCGGGCAGCCCCGGTCGTCAGTCATCAGCCCGTAGTTCACCTGCAGGGTGCCCTTCTTGCCGTCGCGGCTATAGCCGCGACGGGCCAACGGGCCGGTGGACCCCTCGAAGTAGCTGGAACTGAGGTCGTAGAGCACCGAACCGCCGACGGTCAGGTGCCGGGCCGCGAGCTTCTTCTGGATCCGGTCCTGGCGGGCCAAGAGCCAGTCCATCGCAGCGTAGCAGTCCTGTTCGTCGGCCCCCGCCACCCCGAAGTCGTCGGCCAGGGTGGTCGTGTGCCACCAGCGGGTGGTGGCGAGCTTCGTGTGCGGAGCCAACAGGCGGGCGGCCACGAGGGCCAGGATCACGTCGCGCTCCCGGCACGGCTTGGAGGCGAGGAGGGCCGGGAGACCCAGCCGTTTCATCATTCGGGCCACCGCCTCAACGTGTCCCTGCGCGTGCGAGGCGGTGACCGTGAAGGCTTCCGCCACGGGCACGAACTGTTCCCCCTTGAGGCTGCGGCGGATGAGGTCGATGATCGGATCCGGCAGGTGCGAGAGGTTGCCGAGCGTTTCGTTGCGCACCCGTGGGCCGTCGCGGTAACTGCGGCGGAGGAGATGCGAGTGGTAGACACGGCCCTTGTAGCGGCGTGTCGTGGTAACTACGTAGGCGGCGCCTGATCTCTTAGGCATAGTCTGAGTATACGCCACAGAATGACGCGTGTCAAGTTGATAAGGACAATATTAGTGACTACGATACAGCGTCCAGAACCCCCCCGTGATCCCGATAAACACCCGCAATTACAGATCCTTCGGCGAAGGATCGGTCGCGACAAGGGGGGGCAACTTCAGTTTAGTCAGATCGGAGGCAGCATGCAGGTCAGGATCTTCAACCGCAGGTATTCCTCGTCGCGCAACCCGTAGGCGCGTCGCTGGAGGACACGGATCTTGTTGTTCAATCCTTCGACGAAACCAAGGGCTACTTTGTTCTCTGGCCTACAGTAGGCTGCGATTCCATCCCAATGGCGCTCAATCATGTCGGCAAACTTCTCGTAGG
>DAHVOH010000226.1 GCA_027318915.1 Clostridiales bacterium | reverse complement strand
GATGTAGCGGGCGAGGGTCGGGTAGAGGGCCGTTACCAGCGCCGTGACGAAAAGACCAAGCACGGTGTTGTTGATGAGGGAGGAGTACTGGAGCGCCGTCACGCTGCCGGCCCGAAGGGAGGTCGCCAGGATGCGGTCGACAATGAGTGCCGCCTGATACATAAAGAAGTTTGCCAAAACCGCTGGTAACCGGGAGAGCATGGTGCGGATTCCCTCGTGGAGGGGCTCCCAGACAAACCGGGCTGGTGCCCCAGATCGTACCGAGGGCCAGAGGACGACCACCAACTGCAAGATCGCGCCCAGAAGCGTCCCCCACGCCAGCACAACGATGCCAAGATGCCGTCCCAATAGGGCGGCCCCAACGATCAGGATGATGTTGCGCGGGATATACATCAGTGCGGGACTTGCGAACCGGCCCTGCGCCTGCAGATAGCCGACGGAAACCGACGAGAGCCCCATAAACACCAATGACGGCATCATGACGCGCAACAGGTCAGTTGTGACCTTTTCCTCGGCCGCACCAAACCCCGGGGCCAGCAAACGTACGAAGAGGGGAGCAAAGAGATATAACAAAAGCGCGGCCAAGGCCGTGCACACCGTGACGAGGGAGGAGGCCGCCGCAAGAAACCGCTGCGCCTCTGCCTCGGAGCGCTCACGGATGGTAGTGTAGACTGGGATCAGCGTAGAGGATAGGGCCGAATCGATCGAACCGAAGACCATCTGGGAGATAATCGAGGCAATCAAAAAGGCGTCCATGTTGCGACCTGCGCCGTAGATCCAGGCGAAAACCAGCTGTCTCGCCAACCCCGTGACGTTACTCACTAACGTCCCGGATCCAATGGAAAACACGCCTCGCGCGACCACATCCATCCGAGAGCGCACGGTTTCGCTCTTCGCCGGGGCTGTCCCTGCGTCAGGCAGCAGCCCCCCCTCTACTCCCACGAGGGGTCCTCCTTGTTATAACGCCCGCGGGATCCCCTAGTACTGTCCTCGGCACTGGTAGCAATTGGCGACGGAGACGGTCCGGAACATCGGCTCAGAGGTCCGAGCGGCGGCCCCAAAGGCCGTGGACGGACGGGCAGGCCCGAGTTCGGCGCTTCATGAGTCCCCATCCCTGTCCAGGCCTTGCCAGTGCGGAGGACAGTACTAGAACCGCAGTATGCCGCCGCAGTGCATTATGCACATACCGGTTCCCACTGGTCCAGGGAGAACGGTCGGAGTGCGCCGTGAAAGACGGACGTGCGAAGCGGGTGCAATTCCCGTCGTCGTAAGGGCCAGCCACCCGCGGCGGAGCAAGCCTTGGACGGACACCCGCGAGGGTGGGCGTTAAGCGTAGGCAGCGCGACGGCCAGGTCGCAGCCTGCAAGGGCGAAGCGATTCAGCCTCGTAAGCTCTAGAACCGGAGGCCGACGGGCTTTCGACCCCCGGAAGGCAACAGTAGGCGACCATCACGGCGAGGTCGCCGGAGACTCCGGCGGGGTCTGAGAGCGCGGCATGGCGGAAATGCGCACGGACGGAACACGGGAGGCCTCCCGGTGCCGCGAAAGCGTACGCCTCACCCAAGGCAGGGCCGGAGGGCGGCGGACGCACCGGGAGGAGTCGGAGGCCCCCATAGTACTCGGAGTGCGGGTTGCAGCCGGTAACCGTCGTGTACCAGCCGGTGCGAGTCCGGTCGCGCGAACTGCCCGTTCGCGCGCGTAGCAAATCGGACACTGGGGTAGGGCGACCACGCCAGTGGAAGCTCCGAGGATCAAGCCTCCGCCGCCCGTGAGGGTGGGACTCACCAAGGGAGGCGAGCAAACTCTCGGGCCGCAGCATCAAGCGAATGCTGCCGCGACGTAATGAGTACCCCTGGCAGAAGTGAGTGCCGGGGAACAAGAGGGAGCCGAGCCCGGCCCGCGTGGGCGAAGGCTGTTACCTCCGACAGAGAGACGGGCCAATGAAGTCGGAGAGTCCCTCCGCCGTATGGGCAGCGGCACGAGAGGAAGGCACACGACGCAAAGCCGGGAAGGGCTCGGGCCTCGCCGGGAGCGT
>DAHVOH010000225.1 GCA_027318915.1 Clostridiales bacterium | reverse complement strand
CTGCAGCGGGCGGACTTGCTCATTCTGGATGAGTGGGGGTATGTCCCCGTGGACCGGGACGGCTCGCAGTTGCTATTCCGCGTCATCGCCGACAGCTACGAGACTCGGAGCCTCATCCTGACCACGAATCTCGAGTTCTCGAAGTGGGGCAGTCTCTTCACCGATGATCAGATGGCGGCGGCGATGATTGACCGTCTCGCGCATCATGGCCACCTGCTCCTCTTCGACGGCGAATGGACTTAAGTCAAGATCGTGGACAATCGAAAAGGGGGAATGCATCGCTTAGGCGGTACGCGCGGCAGCGGCCGCCTCCTGGGGCGTCCGGTAGTCCAGGGCGCTGTGGAGGCGCTGCCGGTTGTAGAAGACCTCGATGTATTCGAAGAGGGCCGCCCGCGCCTCCGCCCGAGTCCGAAAGTGGCTCAGGTAGACCAACTCCTTCTTCAGCAGACTGTGCCACGACTCGATGCATGCGTTGTCCCAGCAGTTTCCCTTCCGACTCATGCTCGGCGTCATGCCGTAACGGGCGAGCCGGGCTTGGTACGCGGCGGCGGCGTATTGACTCCCGCGGTCGGAGTGGTGCAGCACCCCGGCCGGGGGCCGGTGCCGCGCGACCGCCCGGTCCAGCGCCGTCAGCACTAAGTCTTGCGTCATGCGCGCGTCCACGGCCCAGCCCACGATTTGCCGTGTCGCCAGATCCTCGAGGCTGGCCAGGTAGAGCCAGCCTTCGTCCGTCGCCACGTACGTGATGTCCGCCATCCACGTCGCCGGCGGCTGCGCCGCCGTGAACCGCCGGGCCAGCACGTTGTCCGCCACTGGGAGACCATGGCCCGAGTAGGTCGTGGCTTTGTAGCGGCGCGCGACGCGGGCTCGGAGCCCCGCCTGGCGCATGAGCTGTGCCACGGTCTTGACGCCCAGCCGGTCGCCGGCGCGCCGGAGGACCGCCGTGATCTTGGGGCTCCCATAGCGCCCCGCCGCCTCGGCGTACACCGTCCGAATGCGTGCGAGCCGGTCCTGGCGCCGGACCGCTTGGGTGCTGGGCGGTCGACCCGCCCAGGCGTAATACCCGCTTCGGGAGACGTGGAGTACCTGGCACATCTTCGTGACCGAGAAGGCGAAGCGGTGGTCGCGTACGAACGCGAACTTTACTTCTGGCCGTTGGCGAAGATGCGCATCGCTTTTTTTAGGATGGCGTTCTCCTCGGCGAGGTCGTGGACCGCCCGCTCCAAGTCCCGCAGCCGCTGGTCCTCGCCACGGAGGTAACCATGACCCACAAACGGCTCCGCCGGGTGCTGCCGGGCCGCCTCCCTCCACCAACACAGGGTCTTGCGGGGCACCCCCAGCTCCTCCGCGATGACGCTGGCGGGCTTCGTCTTCCGCGCCACCAACTCCACCGCTCGCGCTTTAAACGCCGCATCATCCTGTGGCCGGGTCATTCGCCTTCACCTCGCTCGGTTGATTGTAGATCAATCCCCTTTTCGGGGTGTCCACGATTCCAACCTAACTCCAGGAGTTTGGCCGGGTGGCGGCGGGGAATCGAGAGCGACCGCATCAGGTGCCGTACCCTCGTCAGGACCCACCGAGTGCGATGTGTCCCCCTGATGCCCTATCGGTGGATGACGGCGACGGTCCGTGTGCCCACCGGATCGGGATCTCACCCGGCGAGATCGGCGGCGGCCAAGCGGGGAGAGAAGGGTTGACAACATAGGAGACACGCCCGAAAGAGTGTCCCGACGGGGATAAACTGTCCCGTCATCGAACCCTGACGGGTGGCGACGGGGGTTTGTGAGCGCCCTGAGAATTTCCAGGTTCCACAGCCGCGGCGCCGCGCCTGTCGGCCTTGTGCTTCTGAGGCCCGATCTCCTCCGGGCACCGAGTCGGATCGGCCCGAGCCCGTGCTCGGAGTGCCGACACACGTTTTGGCAGGTCCAGCCCTGCGGGTTCATCCGCCGGACCCCCTCTTGACACTGGGTCGCCCAAGAGGGGGAATGTGCGGGCGGTGTGTTCAACTCAGCGTCGATTTGACCTTGTTCAAGGAGTCGCGAAGGCTGCCCCAGGCGTCGTCGA
>DAHVOH010000224.1 GCA_027318915.1 Clostridiales bacterium | reverse complement strand
CCGCAAAGCGGGTGGTGTGGACCGCCTGGCGGTGCCCTTGCGGGCTGGGGTGGTAGCTCTCTGTTCCCGATCCTCCGGTCGGGTCCAGTCACACCTTCTCCCGCGCCTGGCCCGCTGTCCGAGCCCGCGCCTGCCGATCATGTAGGCCGCCGCGTGGTCTTCGGACGAGAACTGAGTGTCGAGGGGTCCCAGCCAGTGCTGGACGCCCCATCTGTGTGAGCCGGTCCCGGAACTTGGCGGTAGGGATCCCCGACACCATCCGCCTGCAAGCCCGCCCACGGATGCCCCTGTTCGGACGTCGACCTGTGTGCTCGCGCCCCAAACTCCTAGCCTCGTCGAAGCCGAGGTTCTCGATCACGAACGCCCGGCAACTATGCGTTCTTGCGGTGTGGATGAGCTCCGATATCGCGGCCCGAAGCCGCCCATCTCTGGTGTCTGCCGGCAGCCCAGCCAACTCCAGCGGGACAGTGATGGGCTGGCCGAGGGGGTTCCCGTCCGCGGCGATGACCCACCCGGCGAGATGGTCTTTGTTCACGTCGACCGCCAGCACCGGGCCGCCCCGGAGATCCTCGAGGGACGGGCACCACCCGGTGTCTGTTTTCCATGAGGCGTCGAGATACCAGCGGCGCTTGTCCGGGTCGTAGGCGATGTCGTATCTGACTGCGCCGGTGACAGCCTGCGCTTCCCGCTCATCCCCACGGTGGGGGAACAAGACTGGTCGTGCCAGGCGGTAGTGCCCGCCTGGCCGGTTCGCCAGTCGAGCGGGGCTGGGAGCTTGATCTCCAAGATCCCGTCAGCGGGGTTCCAGCGGATCGTCTCGTTCCCCAGACGCTTGGCGGCTTCGCCGTCTGCGCAGACGAAAAGCCGCTCAGCTTCCCACCTGTCGCGCCAATCCGCCTCGCAGGTACCGGCCGCGGCAAGGTTGTGACGCTTGCGTGCCAGAGCCTTCCCGCCACGGGTGACACTCATCCGGCCCTTGGCCAGCCGGTTGTCGATTTCGGTAAGGCGGGCTTGGAGGACCTCTCCGCCTGAGTGGCGTACCCGGTGACCTTCCCTTTCTTGGCACCTACAGGAGCGGCCAGACGGCGGGTGATCTTCTGTGTCCTGGCCCGCAACGGCGCTCGCTCGTCGTGCAGATCCCGCTTGCGGAGCTCCCAAGCGTCGTTGCTTGTGCGGGTGATCGCACCAGCCCAACGCGACGACGACTCGGCTGCCAGTGACCTCTTGCGCACCTAGCGGCCAGGTCAGCCCGGCCAGCCTCCCGAGATGACGACCGGCAGCCCGTAGGACCTGATCGTCTGTCGGGTCGACCAGCAAACGGGTACGGACCCGCGCACCGGCAGGGGCGGCGACCACGAACGGGTCGGCAATCGTCCGCAGACCGCCGCCCATCAGCCGACCTCCGCCGGCATGGGGCCGGTATTCCTGGCCGCGCAACGCAAAGCCTTCTCCGCCCGGTTTCTGGCTGAGCGCCGCCCGTACAGCCGGGCACAGAACGAGGTCAACACCTCGGTCATGTCTCTCACCAGATCGTCGTCGACCTCGCCAGGATCCAGCACGACCAGGCGGCGCCCGTGAGCCGGCAGGGCGGCCTCGACCAGCTCGGTACTCATTCTCCCCAGCCGGTCCCGATGCTCGACCACTACCACCGTAACGTCTAGGTCCGCGAGAAGCCGGCGCAGCTTCGAGCGCTTCCCGCTCATCCCCGAACCGACTTCTGCTTCCACCCTCACAACTCTTGCGCCCGCCTGTGATGCCCAACCGGACAGGCGTGCCATCTGCCGGTCCAGGTCCGCCTTCTGATCATGAGACGACACCCGGGCATAAAGACCAAACCCGTCGGCCGCTCTGGCGGTAGCCGACTCAGGCGATACCAACACTGCCCTCGGACCAACCCGCACAGCCGGTACAGGCAACGTCCCGTTCCTGTACCACCTATAGGCGGTCTGCGGATGCACACCCTGAGCATGTGCCCACTCGGTCAGATTCACGTTCCCCGTACTACTCGATAGAACATGTGTGTGATCGCTGTTATGCGTCTATTGTTCAACAGCTCGAACCCTCCGCCGGCAAGGGCCGAG
>DAHVOH010000223.1 GCA_027318915.1 Clostridiales bacterium | reverse complement strand
TGCTCGGGTACATGGCGCTCGACTCCCATGATGGCTTTGATCGCGAGCAGTAGATATCGTGGCGCCACCTTCTTTAGTCGACGTGCGCTGTCCCGACTCCCGGTCGCTTAGCGGCGGACTGCTGACGGTAACTGTCGCTGCGTCGATTACGTTTGGAAGGCGAGAGGAAGGGGAGAGGAAGGCGATTATCTTGAGGCGTGGGCCCGTTGCACGGGGGTCCAGGCATCCGGCGACGGCCACGCCCGCATCTTGTTGTCGGGGCAGGCCGGGCGTCACAGGTCACATCAAGGCACCGGAAGAAGAGGCGTTCCCAGGTCCGGGCGGACATGGTCCATCGATGTGGATAGTCGTCTCTGCGTTGAGCCTGGTCCCGCTCCTGGTCGGCAGCTTGACGGACTCGCATCTCTCAATCCAACATCCGCGGGCCGTAATCGCCTGTCACGGTGAGGAACTGGAGGATGCGGAAGACATATCGTGGACGGAACACCTCGCCGACTAACGCTGATCGAACGGAGAGGGTCGTCGAGAAGATGAGCGGCGGGACCGGGCAGACAGTCACGTGTCGCGTGTAGCGGAGACAATGCACGCGAGCTCCCTACTTGCACATCCCTAGTAGAGACATTCCTAAGTCTGGACATGATGGACGACTTTCGGTATCCTGGGGAAAATCCCCCAGGAGGTCTGCCATGCCGTTCGCTCGGACGATTCCCCGGTTGATGCTGACCCCGGATGACGCCACCTATTTGGACCGCGTCCTGCAGTCGCGCCAAGAGACCGTGCAACGGGTGGCCCGGGCGCAGGTCCTCCGGGATTATGCGGCCGGCGACAGCATTCCCGCCATCGCGCGCCGCTATGGCCAAACGGCCCATGTGGTCGGGCGCACGGTCAAACGGGCCCTGGAAATGGGCCCCCGGGAGGCGCTGCAGGACCAGCCCCGCTCCGGCCGGCCTCCGCGCATTACCCCCGAGGCGCGGGCCTGGATTATTAGCCTCGCGTGTCAGAAACCGAAGGACCTGGGCTGGGCCCCGGAGTTCTGGTCGGAAGCCCTCTTAGCCCGCTATGTGCGGGAGCAGGCGGCCGCCGCCGGCCACCCCAGCGCCGCCCGCGTGGTCCAGGGCACCATCTCCAAGATCCTCGCGGCACACGACCTGCATCCGCATCGGGTGCCGTATTACCTCCAGCGGCGGGATCCCGACTTCGACCGGAAGATGGTCCAGGTCCTGCACGTCTACCAGCAAGTCGAGTTGGCGCTCGACCCGGAGGACGGGCGACCCACGGTGCGCTGGTCCTACGACGAGAAACCGGGCATCCAAGCGCTGGCTGCCGTGGCGCCAGACCGGCCTCCGGTCCCAGGAGCCGCCGGCGAGCCCGCCCGCTACGCGACCTGGCAGCGGGACTATGAGTACCGGCGACTCGGCACCCGCACCCTCTTGGCCGGCATCGACCTGGCCACGGGCGAAGTCGTGGGACTGGTGCGCCCCCGCCATCGGAGCCGGGAGTTTGTGGAGTTCCTGCAAGCCTTGGAAGCCCGTTACGCCCCCGACGTGAAGATCCAGATCGTGCTGGACAACCACTCCGCCCATCGGTCGAAAGAGACCCGAGCCTACCTGGCGACGCGCCCGAATCGCTTCACGTTTGTCTTCACCCCCACCCACGCCTCGTGGCTGAATCTCATCGAGATGTTCTTCGCCAAGCTGGCGAAGCAATGTCTCCGGGGGATCCGGGTGGAGACGATCGAGGAGCTGGAGACCCGGATCCTGCAGTATCTGGCGTGGGTCAACGAAGACCCGGTGCCCTTTCGCTGGCGGGCCCCGGAAACGCCCCCGGAAGCCTCATCCGATGCTGTCAGTTAGGAATGGTTCTACTAGTTCAAGGGAGCGAGATGCCGAGTGATGGCCGTGCCACCGAGATCGTGCGGTCGCTGCCGGCGTCCTCTCGCCACTGCAGAGAAGACAGGTCCAAGAAGATCTGACCATGAACAGGGTCTGAGAAGTACACCCGGCCAGCGGCGGCCATCAGCAAAGTCAGCGGTGCATTGGGATCAGGAACCGGCAACACCGTAAATTGTGAAAGGTCATGGGGAGCGTTGGGGTCCAAACACCGCGAG
>DAHVOH010000222.1 GCA_027318915.1 Clostridiales bacterium | reverse complement strand
GCAAAAAACATTTCCCCGCTGGCGTCCGGCCTCACGCTCACGCCGCTTGTGGGCGGCACCGTGGTGGGCAGTGTGTCAGGAGGCTTCCTCGCTCAGCGCCTCGGGCGCGTCAAGTGGCTGCTGCTGGTGGGGAGTGCGTGGGCAACGGCTCTGTTTGTGGTGCTACACGCCATCCTGACGCCGGTCCTGCCCGTCTCAACGCTGCTGTTCTATCTGGCGCTGTTGGGCGTGGGCATCGGACCCGGGTTCTCCCTGTACGTGCTGGCCGTGCAGAACGTGGTGCCGCCGCGCCAGATGGGGGTCGCGTCCAGCGGCAACATGTTCTTTCGTCAGATGGGGTCCGCCATCGGCGCGGCCGTCATGGGTGTGGTGCTGGCCAGTACGCTGTCCACGCAGATTCCTGCCCATCTGCCGAAAAGCGTGGCGGTGGCGTCGTCCCAATTCTCGGCCAGTTCCGATTCGCTGGCGGACCAGACTCAGACCCGCACCGCCATTCTGGCGAAGTTTCATACCGTAGCCCGTGAGGCCACGAGTGCGCTCGAGGGCAGTCGCTCGGCGTATCGGACCCTGGCCCACACGCCGGGAGTTACCGCGAAGGACCTAGCGGAGCTGCCTCCCGGAGGCATTCCCGCCAAGGTGCATGCGGAGGTGGCCCGGGAGCTCACGCTGGTGCGGGCGGCCGTGGCCGGCCGTGCGGGCGCCCAGGCGACCGTGGCCCATAGCACGCTGCCGACGCCCATTAAAGCGCTGGCGGCACACCCCCCAACCAGCGCCACCGCACGCGCCGCCGCGCTGGCCCAAGTTGAGCACGGGCTCACGACCGCAGAGCCCGGAATCATTCGGCGGGCGGAAGCGGCAGCGATTCCCGTGGCCCGCCGCGGCATTCTCGCCGCCGGCCACCGCACGGCCAATGAGGTCGTTCACGCCATCACGGTCTCCATCACGGCGGCCGTCAAGAACGTACTGGGGGTGGCGGCGATGCTGACCGCCGCCGCGCTGGTGCTGGGCTCCCTCATCCCTAATCTGGAACTCAGACACGCGACCGACGCGGATGGCATGGACAGGGCGCCGGGCGCCGCCTTGGGTCCCTGAGGGCGGCTCTGCATACCGGCCCCTCTCCTCCCGGCACGTGCGTCAGGGGGAGAGGGGCCACGCGATCCCAAACGCTCGGGTCACCGCCAGCACGGCCTCGGGCAGGCTGGCGGCGGGCCCCTCGGCCAGCGCGCTAATGAGGGCGTTAAGGCCAAAGCCGCGCCCGCGGGCATTCGCCCACAGCGTGCGGCCGCTCTCGAAGGGACGGCGGTCCAACAGCGCCGCACGCAGCGCGGCGGCGTGCGCGTACTGCCATCCCACGTCGCGCATCGTCGCGGCGTCCTGTTCGTCCGCCGCATTGCAGAACTTGCCTAGCACCTCCAAGAGCCCCAGCTCGTTGTGGTGGAGCGGCTGGACGAAGGCGACCGGCGGCACGGCGAGCGACGCCGCGCGCACCTGGGGAAACAGGGCGGACGGGTCGTACAGCGGGGCGAACACCCGATACTGGTCGGCTTCCAGCCCCCAGAACGGAGTGACCCGGCCGGCCGCGCTTAGCATGGCGCGGGCCGGCAGCACGTCCACCTCCACCAGGATCCCGTCCCGGATGACCTGGGTCTCCTCCGCGACAACCTCGTCGGTGGTGAGCACCACCACCTCCAAATCCGAGTAGCGTCGGGCGGCGCCATGCGCGACGGACCCATACACCGCGACCGCCCGGCAGGCATCCCCCCAGCGGGTTCGCGCCTCATGCGCCACCTGCTCCGCCAAAGCGAGGCGGATGGTGTTCGGCGCGCTGGCGGTCGGGTGATCCTCCATTAGTCCAGGTTGAGGGACCGGCGCACCAGCCGCGTGCCGTCCACGAGGCTCGCGAGCTTGGCCGCCGCGACGGCGCGCGGCAGGAACCAGAGCCCGCAGTCCGTGCTGGCGTGCAGGCGCTCGGGGGGCACCGCCGTGAGCGCGCCCTCCAGGCGGCTCGCCACCTCTTGGGGCGATTCCACCGGCGAGGCGGGATCGCAGTTGATGGCCCCCAGCACGACCCCCTTGTCCCCCACCGCGGAAAGCACGTCCGGCTGATGGCCCGGCTGCG
>DAHVOH010000221.1 GCA_027318915.1 Clostridiales bacterium | reverse complement strand
CGGCGGGCCACCGCCTTTATTTGTTTGGACCCGGACCGGTTGGCGCGCAATCTCAAAGGGCAGCTCCTGGCCACCGATGAGATTGAACGGGGCGGGTGCCGCCTGGAATTTGTCCAGCACGAATATCGGCACACGCCGGAAGGCCACTTGTTCTATCAGGTGCGCGGCGCCATTGCCGAGTTCGAGAAGGCCAAGATCCTGGAGCGAATGAGCCGGGGAGCCCGGGGCAAGGCCCGGGCGGGCGGCTTGCCCGCCTATGTGGGACTCTACGGGTATCAGTTCCAGCGTGGAGCCGGCCGAGTCGCCGCCGCCCAAACCTTGGTGCCGGAGCCGCGGGAGCGGGCCTGGGTGCAGACCATCTTTCGCTGGTGTGCGGAGGAGGGACTGGGACCGCACCGCATCGCCGGGCGGCTCAACGCCCTCGGTGTCCCCGCCAAGCGCGGCGGCGCCTGGTCGGACCAGGCCGTCCGCCGCATTCTCCGCAACCCCACCTACGCGACGGGGGAATTGGTCTGGGGACGCCGCGACCATCGGGGCATTGCGGCACAGCGCCGGCTGCCCGTCGACATCCGACGCCGGCAGGGAATCCGGTTGAGTGCCCGACCGCGTCCGCCGGATCACGCGATTGCCGTCGCCGTCACCCCTATCGTCACCGGCGATCTGTTTCACCGGGCACAGACCGTCCTGGCCGGTTTCCGGCTCGGCGGCCGCGCCGCGGGCGGGTCGGAGCGTCGGCGCCTGCTTACGGGACTGGGACGCTGCGGCGTCTGTGGAAGCGCCTTGCACTATTATTCCGGACGCAAGATCGTCTGTGCGGGTCGGCTGCGTGGGGTCGCCTGCTCCCTGCCGGCCAAGTCGGCATCCGCCATCGAAGCCGTGGTGTGGCGGCAGGTGGAGCGCTGGTGCCATGACCCGAAGGCCATCGCCTGGGCGGAGAGCCGCTGGGAGGTTCCCGCCCGCCAAGATCCGCGGGTCGAGGCGGAGGCCCTGCGGGCGCTCGTAGCCCAAAAGCGGGCGGAAGTGGCGCGGTGGGGAGCCCTTTATGCCCAGGGCCGGGTGCCGGACACCATCGCTCTGCCGGAAATCCAGGCCGCGCGGGCCGCCTGGCTGGAGGCCGAGCGTCGCTTGACCCAGGTCGACGCCGGATCAACCGGAGCATCCGCTCCGCCCGCGCTGGTCCGTGACGCCGCCCAATGGCTCGCCGCGACGGACCTCCGCCAAGAATTGCCACCCGATCGCCGGGTCGCCGTCGTGCATGCCCTCGTCGCGTCCTATACGGTGCATCCCACCGCCCGCGGGCAGCCCCCGGACGTCACCGTGATCCCGGTGTGGGCAAGCCCACCCCCGGTGGAGACGCCCGGTCAATAGCGACGCTGCGGCGGCGGGGGCAGGCTGACTCGGCGGCGGGCTCGTCCCGCCCCCTGCGCGAGGGGTCACCGAGCGGGGTCAAGACGACGGGGACCCTGCGCCCTCAGCGGCGCGAGTGTCCACCCGGTGCGGTTCGCGGCGCCCGGGCCAGGATTCCGGCGCTGCCGCTCTCAAGAGCAAAACATTAAGACGGGCCGCTTCGCGCTCATCTATGCCGATGAGATGATCTTGTCCCACACCAATGAGGCCGAATACCGCCAGTTCGTGGCCAATAAGCGCAATGAGGCGCTTCGCGACCGCATGATCTTGATCCGGGTGCCCTACAACCTCCGCGTGAGTGACGAGGAGAAGATTCATGACAAGCTGATCCGGGAGTCGGGTTTGGAAGGCGTTCACTTGGCGCCCCACACACTGCGCGTCGCCAGCATGTTCGCCGTATTGTCCCGGCTCAAGGACTCCAAGAAACAGGGTTTGTCGCCGATGAAGAAGTTGAAGCTGTATGACGGTCAGCCGGTGGAGGGATATACCAGCAAAGATGTGCGGGAGTTGCGCGATGAGCATCCCGATGAAGGCATGGACGGCATTTCGCCCCGCTACATCATCAATCGCCTGTCCACGGCATTGGTGCGCCCGGGGGTTTCCTGCATCAATCCGATTGACGCGCTGCGCACGTTGAAGGACGGGTTGGACCAGCACACCGGACTCAGTGCCGAGGAGAAAGAGCGCCTGCAGAATCTCATCTACGAAACGCGCAAGGAATATGAC
>DAHVOH010000220.1 GCA_027318915.1 Clostridiales bacterium | reverse complement strand
TTAGAGGGCGGGTCACGGTGGACAGCACCGACGAGATGTTCACGATCCGACCGCCCGGGCCTGCGGCCCGCAGGAGAGGGATCGCCGCGCGCGCCATGTAGAACATACCTGTCAAGTTCACGTCGAGTACGCGGTGCCAGTCTTCATCGGAGAGATCCTCCATCAGCTTTTGATGAACGATGCCCGCGTTGTTGACGAGTACGTTCACGCCGCCCCACTGTCCGACGATTGTGTCGAACCCTCGTTTAACCGAGCCGGAGTCGCTCACGTCCACGCCGATGGGCAGGGCTTCCCCCCCTTGTTCGCGAATCATTACCGCCGTGGCTGCCGAGAGGTCCAGACGAATATCCGTGACCGCCACCCGATATCCTTGATGCGCCAAGCCGATGGCGCAAGCTTGTCCGATTCCGGATCCAGCGCCCGTCACCACGGCCGTTTTGGTCGGTCCCATGCCGTTCACCTCCCGCCTGGTATCGCGTCCCTTTGCGCACCTCGCATCCGAAAATGGTCGACCCACCGCGCCAAGTTGACGGCCCTACCCTCGCCCTCCCCACTAAGGGCCACCGTCAGCAAACTCACCGTCGGTCCTTCGCGAACCAGTCGGCCGTCGGTATCCGGACTCGGCTCAAGAAGCGTCCGCGGCTGAACAACCCGGGACTCCCATTCCCCCGGGCCGAGCGGCCGCACTTCCAACTCGTTTTGGTTGTAGACATACTGACCCTGCAACGCTAGGCGGGGACTTTCCCGCACTAGCCTCGCTTCGTTGGGAAAATTGACATTCACCACCGCGCCGTCCCGGGCCACATCCCATAACCCTGTCCGCCAGTATTCGACCAGCGCCTGAGCGGCCACGTCGAAAAGGGGCGGACCGGGCCAGCTCAGGGTATCCAGCGACACCGCCATGGCGGGGACGCCGCGCCGGGCCGCTTCCAGCGCTCCCCCCACGGTCCCTGAATACCAAACATCCCAGGCCAAGTTGGCTCCCTTGTTGATCCCGGAACACACGGCATCAAAGGGTCCCAGCTGGGCGAGAGCAAACATAACGCAATCCACCGGGGTGCCGTCGACACTGTACACGGCGCCACTTAGCCGTCGGACGCGGTAGCTCCGATGAAACGTAAAGCCCTGGCTGACTGCCGACCGCTCACTGGCTGGTGCCACCAGGACTACGTCATGGTCGCCCGCCGCAGCTTGCTCCATGGCCTGCAAGCCGGGGGCGCCGAGTCCATCGTCGTTGACCAAAAGGATGCGCACAGACTTTCCTCCGATTTCCACATATGGCCGCTCGCTCGTCTTCCGCCGGCTACCGCTTCAAGACGCCGTCAGCCTCAATGACCGAGCCCACGTCGGATCATCCACAAACACCGCGTCGACCGCCTCGGCCATGCACGCCTCCACATCGGCTGCCGATCGCAACGACCAGATGGCAACCGCAAGCCCGTGTGCCCTCATGGATCGCACATCGGACGCCGGGGTCATGGCCCGTTGCAGATGCACAACCTTCGCGTCCACCGCGCGCGCCGTCATCCAGGGGTCCAGTAGGCGCGCCATCCCCCACGCCACTGCGCGATCGACATGTGGAGCCAACTGGGCCGACTCCCTTAGAGCAAAGTGATCAAAGGAAGAGACCAGCACCCGTTCCTCGGATCGATGGGCTCGAATAACCGACAGCGTGCGGGGCACCAGCTCGGGGTAAAAATGCGGCCCATTCTTGTACTCGACACAAAACTTCGTAGTAGCCGGCAATGCGTCCAGCACGTCGTCCAGCCGCGGTACCCCTCCGGTCGACCAAGTGCCGTCCGGGTTCTTCGTCCGCAGTCGGCTCAACTCCGGCCACGTGAACCCCCCCACCCATCCACGCCCGTCGGTCGTGCGGTCCACCGCGCCGTCGTGCATCACCACGACGGTGTCGTCAGCCGCAAGCTGCACATCAAGCTCAATGCCGTCCACTCCCCCGGCCAACGCCGCGGAAAAGGATGCGATGGTATTTTCCGCCGCCAGCGCCGGGGCACCCCGGTGGCCCCAAACAAATACGCGGTGACGATCCGAGTCGAGATTCATACGACACCCTCTCCTCGCCACCCAGACGCGATCCTGCGATGTATACGCTTACATCGTTCAGTCTAGACCCCTTTCGGAGTCGCGTCAACGACCGCCA
>DAHVOH010000021.1 GCA_027318915.1 Clostridiales bacterium | reverse complement strand
GTGTCCTTCCACCCACCAGCGTCTCCGTACCCGATCGGGAGGTCCGGGGCCGCGCGCAGCCGGCTCCGACACATCCTCGCGCAGAGTGGCGCCCTCCGATATCCGGTCCCAGGCTGTCCGCGCAGACGATTTCGTGGTGAGCCGGTTCGATTTGGTGACAGGCCCGCACGACCGCCGGCAACTGCTCGATCGTCTATCCATTGGGCGCGGCATAGGTGACGGCCAGATTGGCGGACGGGTCCAGCCCGTCGAGGCCGGTATGAAGAGAGGCCGGAAGTCCCCCGGCGAGAGATTGCAAGCGACCGCCGCCTTGGTTGCGAGGCGGCGGCCGGCCCACTATCATGAACCCGAATGCCGCCGGGCCGGATGGGCCCCGGATGGCGCGTTGCCGAGGCAGCCGGCGCAGGCCGGGAGGGGAGAGACAACGATGGCCGAGCCGTTAGTGGCCGTGATTATGGGCAGCCGGTCGGACATGGAGGTCATGCGTCACGCGGCCGACGTCCTGACGCGTCTCGAGGTGCCGCATGAGGTGCGGGTGGTGTCCGCGCACCGGACGCCGGACCTGATGTTCGCCTTTGCGGAGCAAGCGGCGGCGCGCGGGATTCGCGTCATCATCGCCGGAGCCGGTGGCGCGGCTCACCTGCCCGGCATGGTGGCGGCCAAGACGCTCCTGCCGGTCATCGGCGTGCCGGTGCCGGGATCGCACCTGAGCGGCCTGGACTCGCTGCTGTCCATTGTCCAGATGCCGCGGGGCGTGCCGGTCGCCACCGTCGCCATCGGAGCCGGCGGCGCTCAGAACGCGGGACTGCTGGCGGTCCGGATTTTGGCCCTTCATGACCCGACGCTCGGCAAACGGCTCGAGGCGTTTCGCGCCGAGCAGGCGCAGCAGGCGCTGGAGGCGCCTTAGAATGTCGACGGCGCTGCCGCCCGGCAGCACGGTGGGCGTCATCGGCGGCGGGCAGCTGGGCCGCATGATGTGCATCGAAGCTCGCCGGCTGGGGTTTCGCACCGTCGTGTTAGATCCCGATCCCCAAGCGCCCGCGGCGCAGGTGGCCGACGAGATCGTACTGGGCGCACTGTCCGATGCCGACGCCATGCGGGAGATGGCGAGCCGCGTCCAGGTGGCTACGTATGAGTTCGAGAACATCGACCCCGACGCGGTGGACGTCATGGCCGCGCTCGTCCCGGTGCATCCGAGCAGCGCCATCCTGCGCCTCTCCCAGCATCGTGTGCGGGAAAAAGAGGCGTTGGCGCACTGGGGCGCACCGGTGCCCCGATTCTACAGCGTGCAAAGCCGTGACGACCTTGAACACGCCCTGGCGCGTCTCGGCTTTCCGGCCGTCATGAAGACGGCCACCGGGGGTTACGACGGCAAGGGCCAAGCGTTGGTGCGCGATGCGACCGAGGCGCACGGAGCTTACGACGGCTTGCGCCCCCGGGCGCCGGCGCTCATCTTGGAGGAATGGGTGGATCTGGCGCTGGAAGTCTCGGTCATCTGCGCCCGCGACCGGGATGGACGGGTGGTCAGTTATCCGACCGCCGAGAACCGTCACAAAGACGGCATTTTAGATCTGACGGTGGCGCCCGCCCGGATCCCGCCCGCCCTCGACCGGGAGGCGCAGGAGTTGGCGCGCGGCCTGGCGGTCGGCTGGGGTCTGGTGGGGGTTTTAGCCGTGGAGATGTTTGTGGGTCGCGACGGCCGGCTCTTGGTCAATGAAATCGCGCCGCGGCCGCACAACTCCGGGCACTACACCTGGGAGGCATGTCCCACGTCGCAGTTTGAGCAGCTGGTGCGGGTGGTGACCGGCCTGCCTCTCGGGTCGACGTCGGCGTATCGGCCGGCCGCGATGGCCAATCTGATGGGCGACTTGTGGCAGGGACAGGTTCCGCCCGACTTTGCCCGCATGCTGGAGGTTCCGGGCGTGCGACTCCACCTGTACGGCAAGGCGACGGCCCGGCCGGGACGGAAGATGGGGCATCTCGCGTGCTTGGCGGACACCCCTGACGAGGCCCTCGCCCGGGTGGAACGCGCACGCGAACGCGGCATCCGCTCTCTCTAAGGCAAACGGCAGTGCGGCGCGCATCGCGGCTTCACTGCGCGCGCTCTGTCCCGGAGACTTCCCGACTTTCCGGTGGCTGCCCCCATCCGTTCAGGAGTGGTCGCGGCCATGCTGGCCGTGTGGGCCCGGGATGGGGGCGCAGGCATCGCGGCGCTGCCCGCGCGAGCTTCATGCGCCGGGCGGGCGACGGATCTCCGGGCGACCGTCGGCGGCTGCCGCGACCAGGACTTAGAAGACGAAGCGACACCAGCCAGGGCACTCAACGCCGCGCATCCAAAGCGCTGGGCCGACCTGGCCCCGGCCCCGCTCCCCCCGGCCGTCCTCTTCATGGCCGCCGGCGAACGTCTCCACGGCACGTTCGTGGCCCCTGGGTCGCCGGTTGCCGGCCTGCCACATTATGGGCCGGGAGCCGCCGGACGTCCGGGTGTCGGCGCCGAGCCGACCCGGATTGCACCGGCAGATGGCTTTGCAGCCCGCCCGGGGACCATCGTCCCCATGCCTGTCGCCCCTCGTCCCCGAGTTGCGCACGGGAGATGCAAGTGACGCTGACTTGCGTTATGATGAGTCGTTGTCGTTAACTAGGTTAACGACGAAAGATTGCGCGCATCGGCGGCGGACGAAAGCGAGGGCATCATGGCCGGCAATATGCGTTGGCTCTATCTGGGCAGAGGCCTCCGGAGCTTCTCCACAGCCTTTCTCACGGTTGTGTTTCCCTTGTATCTGGCCGTGTCCGGGTACTCGGCCACGCGGATCGGCTTTTTGCTGGCGGTGTCCGGCGGCGTGACGCTCCTGCTCATCATCGCCGTCGGCATCTTGGGCGACAAGATCGGCCGACGGCGGGTCATCATGGGGTTGGCCGCCATGGGAGCGCTGGGCGGACTGGTGATGGCCCAAACCAGCGCGTTCTGGTGGGTGGTGTTGGCCAGTGGCTTGGGCGGAGTCGGCAAAGGCGGGGGCGCCGGCAGCGGCGGTTCGTGGGGTCCGGTCTTCCCGGCGGAACAGCCGCTGGTGGCCGGGTCGGTGACGGATCACGATCGCACGCGGGCGTTCGGCACCATCTCCTTCGTGGGGGTGCTCGCCGGTGCGCTGGGCTCCATGGTGGCCATCGTCCCCAGGTTTTTGCACAGCGGCGGCTGGACTTGGGTGGCCAGTTACCGCGTGTTGTTTTTGGGCAGCATCTTGGTGGCGGTGCTGATGCTTCTGGTGACGATCCCGATTCGCGAGCCGCGCGAGGAGCCTGAGGCCACGACGACGGTGGGCGAAGGTTCCGCCCCGCAGCTGTCTTTTCGGCAGCTGCTGGGGCGCCTCGGCTTGACCAATGCGCTCAATGGTCTCGGGTTCGGCTTCCTCGGACCGCTGCTGACCTACTGGTTCTACCGCCGCTACGGCGTCGGCCCGGCCGAGCTGGGCATTCTCTATACCATCATCAATTTGGCTTCGGCCCTGCCCTATCTCTGGTCGGCCAACCTGGCGGCCCGCTGGGGCGCTGTCGTGACGGTGACCATCACGCGCGGACTGGGCCTGTTGGCTCTGCTGGCCATGGCCATTTCGCCCACCTATTGGATTGCGGGCGCGCTGTACACGCTGCGGATGGTGTTTAACTCGCTGGGCATGCCGGCCCGACAGTCTTGGGTGATGGGCGTGAGCGACAACCGCTATCGAAGCCGCATCTCGGCTTTCAGCTCCGTGCCGTCGGGCATCACGTCCATGATCAGCCCGGCGGTGGGCGGCGCGCTGATGGACGCCATTCTGGACGTGCCCATCTACGGCGCCACCTTGTTCATGGGGATGAATCTCGTGGCCTATTACTTCATGTTCCGCCACGTCCGGCCGCCCGAGGAGCAGACCGCTACGAGTATGCCCGGCGCGGCGACCTCCTTGTCGGCCGGACAGAGCCCGCCCGCCTGACGGGCGGGCGGGGCTAAGGCCCGTCCAGCGCGTGCCGGACCGCGGCCTCCGCATGGAGTTCGGTGGTGTCGAACACGGGAATGCCCACATCGTCTGGATGGATCAACAAGCCAATCTCGGTACAGCCCAGAATCACGCCCTCCGCTCCGGCGTCAATCAAGTCTCCGATGACCGCCTGGTAGAGGGCGCGGGACTCGGGCAGAATTCGGCCCACCACCAGTTCCTCATAGATGATGCGGTGCACCTGGGTCCTGGCGGCCGTTTCGGGAACCAGCACGGTCAAGCCGAAGCGTTCTTCCAAACGGGCCCGGTAAAAACGCTCCTCCATGGTAAACGCCGTGCCTAAAAGGCCCACGCGGTGGAGACCTTGCGCCTGAATCGCGGCGGAGGTCGGATCCGCGATGTGCAGCAGAGGAAGCCGGCTCCGTCTTTCGATGTCCTCCGCCGTGCGGTGCATGGTGTTGGAGCAGATGACCAAAAAGTCCGCCCCGGCTCCCTGCAGACGGATGGCGGCATCGGACATCAGGTCGGTCAGCGCCTCCCAAGCCCCTCGATGCTGGAGCCGCTCCACTTCGCCGAAGTCGAACGAGTACAGGAGACAGCGGGCCGAATGCACCCCACCGAGCCGTTTTTGGACTCCCTCGTTGATGAGCCGGTAATACTCGATGGACGATTCGAAACTGAGGCCGCCCAACAAGCCGATGGTTTTCATCGTCGTATCATCCCCACCAAGCCGAATCCTCCTCAATGTGCCCGATCGCCTACGGAGGCGCGTGAAGGCGGCTCGGATCATTATAAACCCCCGGCCGGACAGTCGTGCCCAAGGCGCCCATCACACCGCCGGGAGCCAGACGGGAAGGGCTTGGCCCTCAACAATCGGGCCGCGGCCAGGTCCTGGTCCGGGATATCACCGAACGGATCTCCGGCCGCGGTCCGGTTGCCGGCCCGGCGGTGACTCCGGGGGACGCCCGTCCCGCGATGCGGCATGGGACCCGAATCACGGGCCCGGAGGCAGCCGCCGGCGGGAGACGAGATGCCCTATCCCGGCATTGGCGGCGCCGCCACCTCTTGGTCGACAATGTTGCTTTGGCGTATCGGCCGTGTCAGCAGGGTGAGCAGCAGGGCCAGCACGCTGGACAGGCCAACGGTCAGAAATCCGGCCGTCGCGAAGCCATGGGACAGCAGGGAAGCGAAAATGGGCCCGCCCAGAAACGCGCCGAGGTTGAAGACCAAAAAGAGCCACCCGGTAACGCTGCCCGCAATCGCATCGTCGACCGAGTCCTGTCCCAAAGCGGCGACCAAACTGGCATAGATGCCCCGCCCGGCGCCGAAAGCCAGGGTCAGGACGATGAGTGCCGCCACGTTGCGGGACACGATGAAAAGGCCCACGCCGCCAATCATCACCAGCCCGGCCGAGACGGTGACGCCGGTCTTGCGGCCCAGCCTGTCGGCCAAGAAGCCGATGGGGAAGGCGCATACCAGACCCCCGAGGCCGGTCATGCCGACAATCGTGGCCGCTTCAATTTTGGGGAGCAGGAGAAACTTGAGGAGATAATCCGAGAAATAGCTGCTCACGCCGAACAGGGCGATGCCGAAAAACAGGATGGACAGGGACAAGAAAATCACATTGCGGGTGAACACCCCGGCCAACGCGATTTTGGTGCGGTCCAGGGTCTTGTAGGTTTTGGGGATGACCAGATAGAACACAATCAGACCGGCGAGGCTGGCCAGGCCGGAAATGATGAACGGAATCTGATAGTGGGGAAGGAAGGGAGCGATAAGATAGGGACCGGCGAGGAGACCGCCGCCGAAGAAGACGGCGAACGCCGACACCGCGCGGCCCCGGGTCTCAAACACCATGTCGCCCAACAGCGCCAAGATGGCGGGCTGAAAGACGCCGATGCCGACGCCCACGAGCGTGCGGACCACCAGGAGCTCCACGGGCGTGCGGACGAACCCGGTCAGCAGCGTGAACGCCGTGAAAAAGGCCACCGATCCGATGACGACGTACTTCACGGAGAAGCGGTCAAACAGATACCCGCCCACGATGCTGAAGATGGCGATGCCCGCCGCGTAGCCGGAGGCCGCCGTTGCCAACAGACTCACGGCCCCGTGAATTTGATGCACGATGATGGGTGATCCAAAGACATACAGATTGGAGTCAAATCCCTCCAGGAAAGCGGGGATGGCGGCGATGACCACGATGAGCCAAAATGTGCCGGTGCTTTTATGGGCCATAGACCGTACGGTGACTCGGGGCGTGTAGGATGATCCGGACCCCATGGTGTTCCCCCTCCATGTGCCTGCCGCCTGGTGCCGTGAACGATCGCCGGACCGGCGTGTCGGCATTGTGTGTCACGGAACACAGCCGTCAACCGCGCTTGAGTGCCCATTCTCGAAAAGCGAGGAAATTCCTGTCCGGGCCGTCGATCCCCCGCGCGCTATGCCCACAGGGCATCGGCGGCGTGCGGCTGCGGCCCATGCCGGCTGTCCTGGGGACCGCCCTGCGCCAACCTGGGGGCCGAACCGGCGGGAGCCCGTTCCCCGGCATCTGGGTTGACGGTCGCCGAGGGCTGCCTGAACCACTCCGGACCCGTCTGTCAGCCGGTCGCGCGGGTGGGAGAACCGCCGCGGTTCTCCCTTGCGGACCAGCGCTTGGGGAAGGGAGCGCCGAGCCGCATCGCGAACAGGTAGGGGTAGTGTCAATGGAATCCATGGGGAGGAGCGTGAGGCGACGAGCCAGGCGACGGTCGATGGTTTGACCATCCATGTGGAGGACTGCGGCCACGGGCCGATTCTGTACTGCCTTCATGGGATAGGCGGGACGGCGGCGTCGTTCGCGTCGTTGGCGGCGCGGTGGCAGTCCCGTTTTCGTGTGCTGGCCTGGGACGCGCCGGGGTACGGGGCCAGCGCCAATCCGCCCGAGGGGTTCTCCATGGCGGATTACGGGCGGGTTGCCGCGGAGGCGCTCGGCCAAGTGGGGGCGGACCGCGCCGTCGTGATGGGCCACTCCTTTGGAGCCGTGTGCGCGTTGGCGATGGCGCAAAGCCATCCGGAAATGGTGGCGGGTTTGATCTTGGTCGACGCCACGCTGGGCGACCGCACACAGCCCGCCGCGGTGAAAGACGCACACCTCCGGGCGCGCATCGATGCCGTCACCACGCTGTCGATCGAAGAGATGGCGCGCCGGCGCACACCGGAAGTCCTCTCCGAGTTCGCGTCGCCGGCCGTGCATGACGAGACGCGGCGGGTGATGAGCCAAGTGCGGCGCCGGGGCTATATCGCCGCGGCCCAAGCCATCCACGACGCCGATGCGCTGCCGGCCGCGCGGTCCTGGAAAGGTCCGACGCTGCTGGTGTGGGGCGAACGGGACACGGTGACCCCGTTGGCCTATGCCGAACGCCTCCGCGCCGCGATGCCGCAGGCGGAACTGGCTGTGCTTCCCCGGGCTTCTCACATGGTGTATCTGGAACAGGAAGCCCTCTTCGATGACACGGTCGCCCGCTTCGCCGAGCGTGTGCACGCCGGGATGTGACGCGACGGTCGGGAGCGGTCCACGAAAGACGCCGGCCTCTCCTATGGCCTGTGCCGGCTCCCGGGCGGCGATGTCCCGCCGCCGCGCGGGACCATGGGTCCCCAAACCGGAAAGGTGTTGCATCGCACCGGCTGAGGTCGTGATAAAGTCAAGAGAAAGTGCGTCGCGGCGGGAGGTGCCGAGCTATGCCGACAGGGTGGGGACGGATGGCGGTGGCAGGGGCGTCGTTGTGTGGGATGCTGGCTCTGGCCGGCTGTGGCTTTGGCACGCCGGCGGCCGCGCCGTCGCCGAGCGTATCCAGTTCGTCGGCGGCATCGTCCAGCGCCGCCCCGTCTTCGTCCAGCGCTCCCTCATCCTCCGCCGCTTCGTCCAGTTCCGCATCCAGCCCCTCTCCCGCCAGCTACTCGGGATCGTCGAGCGCCAGCAGCTCAGGCCCGGCCCGATGCCTGTCGGGACAACTGTCCGTGAGTCTGGTCAGCTCGTCCGGGGCTGCGGGCAGCGTGGTGAATGTCTACGAATTCACCAACAACCGCAGCTCGGCCTGCACCGTGTATGGCTATCCCGGCCTGCAGATGCTGAATGCCGGCGGACAGGCGCTTTCGACCACGGTGGTGCGCCAGCCGGCCACCCCGGTCACGGTGTTGCTGCAGGCCGGGGGCCATGCCTGGTTCTCGATGCAGTTTCCGGACGCGACCGGCTATGGCGGCCTCACCTGTCCGAAGTCGGCGGCGCTTGAGATCACCCCGCCCAACGCCTACCATTATCTGACGCTGACCGGAACGGCCGGTACCATTCAGCCGTACGGCGGCACGACCACCGATTTGCAGTGCGGGCACATTACGGTACAGCCCGTCACGGCCACGGCACCCAATGCCTGACCGCGCGGCCGCCCGCAGGACCCGCCGGCGGTGACGGCGTAGAGCCGGAACGCCTGACGTTTCGCGCGGACCGAACAATCGTCGGCAATGTGCCCCGTGGAGGTCGTCGTGCGGCGAAGGATGACCACGCCGAGGCGGTTTCTTCCCTATCGGCTCGCCCGGCGAAAGACGCGCGACGACGGACCCGGCCGTGGGGACGTTCGCGCCCGCGCGCCTCGGGGCAGCGCGCGGGGGGGTAGTCCCCCGAGGGGCCACGACGGGGGCTCGCCGGTCGCCAGAAAACGCCCCATCTCGCCGCCCAGCCACACCGCCAGGGCGACGCCGTGTCCCGTGTAGCCTCCGAGCCAGTGCACGCCGGCCGGCGTGCGCCCCCAACGCGGCCAGCCGTCGGCGGCGATGGCCAACGGTCCGGTCCATACAAAGTCGATATCGATCCCGGTGAGCGGCGGCGCCACTGCCGCCAGCAAGCGCTGCAGGTCCGCCCGGGCTCTGTCCGGTGCGGCCCCCGGAGATACCCGGCCGCCCAGCACCAAGCGTCGGTCCCCCGTCAGCTGGAAATAGGCGTAGCGGTCGGATTCCTCAAACACCGCGGGGCGTCCCGGCAAAAGCTCGGACGCCAACGGTTCGGGCAGGGGCGCGGTGGCCAGCACCCATCCCCGGGCGGGGTGCATGCGATGTCGCAGGGCCGGCACGTGGGCCGGCAGGCGGGCGTTGACCGCCAGGAGGACCTGTTGGCATGTGATCGAACCCTTGGCCGATGACACGAGGTAGCTGCCCTGGGCGGGGACCACTTGGGCGGCTGCCCCCTCCACAATGCTGACGCCGGCGCGGGCCGCGGCCCGGGCCAATCCCCGCGTGAGCTGATAGGGATTGCAGGTGGCCGAAGCCGGGTCAAACAGGCCACCCCGGTAGCCTGGCCAGCCCAGACGCGCCGCCACTTCGTCGGCGGTCAGCCACTGGACCGCAAACCCGGCGGACTGGAGAGCCGCCGCCTGTTGGGCCAAACGGTTCCGGAACGCTGCGCTCGGTGCCACCGCCAGGTGTCCGCCGCGATGCCAGCCGCATGCGATCCCTTCGCGCGCAATCAGCCCGGCCACATGCTCGACGGCCCGGCAGCCCTGTTCCCAGAGCGTCCGCGCCTGCTCGGGCCCGAAGCGTCGCTGAACTTGGCAATAGTCGGGGCCGAAGCCCGTGAGCACTTGGCCGCCGTTGCGGCCGCTGGCGCCGTCCCCGACGGCTCCGGCATCCACGACCACGACGTGCCGGCCGCAACGCGCCGCGCTGAGCGCCGCAGAGAGACCGGTCAGTCCGGCCCCCACGACCACCACGTCGGCGCTGCGCGGCGGCACCGGAGAGGCCCAGGGCTCGGGCCCGGGCGCCTGCCAATAGACCGCATCCAAGCAATCCGCCCTCCTGTTTGGGACGGTGATGACCCCCCTATTATAGGGCAGGGCGTCTCCCGCCCATCCGGCGCCGGCACGAGAGGCAGAGGGACCGCCGACGCGGATGCCGAAGTGCACACATCCAAGGACCGCCCGGTGTGAAGGACGAAGGCTTGCGGACATGGACACCGTCTCTCGGCGGGTGGGGGGACAGGGGATGGACGGAGCGCGGATGGAGGCGACCGGGGTCTGGACGGGCTGGCTGGTGGGATTGGACTATGGACAGACGGGCATCAAGGTGGTGGCGCTGCGCCCCGGATCCTCGCTCCGGGTGGGCGCGGTGCCGTCTGTGCCCCGAGAGGCCGTTTTCACCGTGGGACCGGTGACGTACCGTCATCTGTCGGATCCGGAGAAGCTGTTCCAACGCGGTGTGGCGCTGGTGGCGGACCTGTTGGGGCCGGATGATGACACGCCCATCGCCATCGCGGTCTCGTCCGCGGGTCCGCCCCTGGTGGCGGTGGATGCGGCGAACCGCGCCCTGTGCCCGGTCATCGGGTACTGGGAGGGGATGGACGAGGCGGCGGCGGAGAGCGCCCTGCCGTTTGATCGCCGGCGGTTTGCCCGGTTGGCCGGCGGGCCGTACGACTACCACCCCCCCGTGGTGCAGCTGGCATGGCTGACCCAACGGGACAATGAGTTGGCCTCCCGGCTGGCCGCCGTTTTGTCCATCGGTGGGTACGTGGCCGCTCGCCTGTCGGGGCGGCGAGCGGCGGAGCCTTCCACGGCGGGTGCGTCGGGCGCTTTCAACCGCGAGACGCGCGGATGGGCGGATACCGTGTTGCGGGCCGGCGGGCTCCGGCGCGCCTGGTTTCCTCCGGTGGTCCCGTCCGGCACGCTGCTAGGGGAGGGCCGCATTGGTCGTCATCCCACCTGGGTGGTCTCGGGTGCCCACGACTACCTGGCGGCCGCCCTGGCCGCCGGGCTGTCGGAGCCGGACGAGGCGCTGAATCTGCTGGGCACCTGGGAGATGGCGACCCGCTTTGTCCGGATCGGACCCCGGGGAGGCTGGGGGGACCCGGACCGCCACCGCACGCTGCACGACCTCCATGTGGTGCCGGAACGGGGCACCTTCACGCTCGAGTGTTGGCTCGGGGGCCAGATTGAATGGGCGCGGCAGATGCTCGGCCTGAGTCCGGCGGAATTCTTTGCCCGGGCGGCGGCGGCGGGCCCCGCGGCTCCTCGCGGCTTGTCCTACGCGCCGTTTCTGGGATCTCAGTTTTTCCCGCCGGAAAGACGAGGACATGAGGCCGGGTTTTTTGGACTCGGGCCGTCGACCACCCGTGACGCCTTGGCGCGGGCGGTCCTGGAGGGACTCGCGTACCTCGGCGCGCGGATGGTGGAGCAGTTGGAGGCGGTGGCGGAGGAGCCGATGGCGCGCATTGTCCTCGGCGGCGGTGCGAGCCGCAACCGCCTGATGGCGGAATTGAAGGCGGATATGCTGAACCGGCCGGTATGGGTGCATCGGGTTCCGGATCTGTCCGGGCTGGGCGCCGCCCTGTTGGCCGGCGTCGGCGTCGGCGTGTACGCCGACGTCCGTGCCGCACGCGAATCGTTCAAAGACGCCATCGATCCGGTGTACCCGGATGCGGCTCGCCATCGCGTGTATCGAGGGTTCTTCGACGCCCGGCACTGGGTGTGACCAGCGGCGCCGGGTCGGGTCTCGCCGCACCGGTCCGGGCGGGCGCGTTTCGGGCAGACCGCGCCGTTTCAGCGCCGGCTCTTGCCAGTGCCCCCGCGGCCGGAACATGATGGGACCGGAATGCCGGACGCGGAGTCGCGCCGCATCCGAACGGGCGCCGGTGACGGAGTATCGGGCACTCGCTGGAGGTGAGCTCATAGCGGTCCAACCGGAGCGGCCAATCCAGATGGCGGTGGACGACGGCGGCACCGTGGTGCTGTCCGCCGGGGGGCGCCCGTTCTGGCAGCTTCGACCGCAAGACGTCATCGCCGCCCGCGTGCCACGCGTGACGGTCGGCCGGTTTCTGGCCTGGGATGTGTTTCGCGAGCAGGGGGGAGAGCGGCGGCGGGCCGCGGCCGTGGTCCGGCGGGAGGTGCGGGAAGGCGAGTGGCACGTCGCCTACGCCGACCGTCGTGGGCGGCCGGTGGCCGACCTCACCTTGGTGCTCGAGCGTCCGTGGCAGGTGGGGTTCCGGCTGCAAGCCGACGCGGCGGGTATGAACCGAGTGGGCCTGGCATGGCGGGGCGCGCGCGAGGAACGCTTCTTTGGATTCGGGGTGTATGGCCGCGGGCCGGAAATCCGGCGCGGGCGCTTTGCCTCTTGGGCCGAAGAAGGCCCGGTGGGGCTCGGTCCGCTCTCGCCCTGGCTTCGCTGGACCGGCCGGGTGCCGCTGCCGCGCGGCCCCTATGCGTCCTACGCCCCGGTGCCCTGTTGGCTGTCGTCGGAGCGGTGGGGGGGCTGGATCGACAATTCCGAGCGGCTGATCTGGACCATTCGCCCCGGATACTGTGCGGTGGTGGGCTGGACCGCCGTGCTGGAAGGCCATCTGGTGGTGGGGGACTCCCTGGGCGCCGTGCTGCAGCGGGAGCGGGAGGTTCTGGGGCGCCCGCCCCGGGTACCGCCGTGGGTGTTGGGCCCGTGGATCGACGCGGTGCGGGGCGAGGCGACGGTGCGCGAGACGGTCGAACGGCTCCGCGCCCACCGCATCCCGGCCACGGCGATTTGGGTGGAGGATTGGATGGGGTCGTGGGAGAATTCTCGGCGGTTTTGGATGCGTCCGCTGTCGCATCGGCTGGATCGCACGCTCTATCCGGATGTTCCGGCCCTGGCCCGCTCCCTGCACCGGGAGGGACTCCGCCTGCTGGGGTATTTCTGTCCCGAGGTGGCGGAAGGGACGGATCTGTACCGGGAGGCCGCCGCCGGCGGGCATCTGGCGGTCGACGCGGAGGGCCGTCCGGTGGTCGTGGAGATTCTGGGCCGCCGCCATGGCGAGCTGGACCTCACGCGGGTGGAGACGCAACAGTGGGTGGCGGACCGCCTGCTGGCTCCCGCCGAGCGGCTGGGCTTCGACGGGTGGATGGCCGATTTTGGCGAGCATCTACCGGTGGAGGCGCGCTTGGCCGACGGCACGACCGGATGGAGCACGCACAACCGGTATCCGGCCTTGTGGCAGGCGACCCAGCGAAGGTTTTGGGAGCAGGCCCGGCCCGATGGCGACTATACCTTTTTTGTCCGTTCCGCCTCGCTGTTCTCGGCGGGTTTGGCCCCCGTGCTGTGGGGCGGTGATTCCGACACCGATTGGGATCCGGCCGACGGATTGGCCAGCGTGGTGCCGCAGGCCCTGTCGGCCGGCCTGTTGGGTCACGCGCTGTTCGCCACCGACATCGCCGGTTACATGACCTTTGGGCTCACGCGGCCCTCGGACCGGGAGCTGTACCTGCGCTGGACCCAGCTGGGAGCCCTCTTGCCCGTGATGCGGACGCACCACGGCACCGCACGGCCCCGCAATTGGCATTGGGCCAAAGACGCCGACACGATGGCGATCTTCGCGCGCTACGCCCGCCTGCACATGCTCCTGTACCCGTATCTGTACACACTGGCGGAGGCGGCCGGCGAGAGCGGCTGGCCCATTGCCCGGCCCCTCTTCCTTCACTATCCTGGGCCTGACACCTACCCGCTTCGGGATGAGTACCTCCTCGGGCCCGACATATTGGTGGCTCCCATTCTTCGGCGCGGAGCGCGCCGGCGGCGGGTGTTTCTGCCCGAGGGCGGCTGGATCTCCTGGTGGACCGGTCAGCGCGACCAAGGGCCCGGATGGCGGGGAGTGGAGGCCCCTTTGGACCGCATCCCGCTGTGGGTGCGGGAAGGCGCTGTGCTGCCGCTGGCCGAGGGCCGCGGGGGCGGCGGAGAGACCGATGCGGCTCAGCCGCCCGGCTTTGTGGACACCTTGGCGCCGGAACGGGACGGTGGGGACTGGCAGGGCCTGGACACGGCGGACCGGGTGATCACCGTCTGGCTCGTGGGCGCGTTGTCGTCCGGCGCCGAGGTGCGGCTGCCTGGGAACAGGTGGCTCGCCGTGCGCTGCGGTGGCGCCGCCCCGCCGCCGGACGCCGTGCGGTGGGTGGGCCGGTCCCGGTGGGCGGATCACTGCCCGGCCTGGTCCTCACCCTCCCCGTCGGTGGTTCTGACGCCCGGCATCCCGGCGACGGCGCCGGTCTCGGAGCACGGCGTGACGCTCGAGTATAGGGGTCCCGGCATGCTGGAGGTGGTGATCCGTGGCGGATAGTCGGCGGTCGCTGGCGGTGTCCTACGGACTCGGCAATCTCGGCACCAACATGTTCTCCCAAGCGTTTGCCACCTACGTGCTGTTCTTTTACCTGGATCACCTGGCCGCTCCCTTGGGCGCCATCACGCTGGCCATGACGGTGCAAAGCGTGTGGCACGCCGTCCTCAATCCGGCGTCGGGATGGGTGTCGGACCGCACGAAGAGTCGCTGGGGCCGGCGGCTGCCGTACATTGCCGTGGGCGCGCTGCCGCTCGGGTTCGTGTTTTGGCTGCTGTGGAATCCATTGGTGGGGCGCGCGGCGCTTCCTTTGTATTTCTTCATTGTGGTGGCGCTTTTTGATCTGTTCTACCTGGTGACGGTGATCAATTGGACCAGCCTCTTTCCGGAAATCTTTCGCACCCTGTCTGACCGGGCGTATGTGGAGCGGTGGCGGCAGGGACTGGGCATCGCGGCGCTGATGCTGGGCGTGGCGGTGCCGCCGCTGCTCTACGGCCGATTCGGCTGGTCGGCCATGGGCCTGATTCTGGCCGTCATCGGAACCGCCGGCTTTGCGGTCATGGTGCTGGGCACGCGCCGGGCGGCGCAGCGGACGCCCACGCCGGCCCGGCCGCTGCCCATTTGGCCGGCGCTCCGCGCCACGTTTCGCCAGCCGGGGTTTCTGGGCTACTTGGCGACCAACTTCCTGGTCCAGTTTGTGCTGGTGGTGATTCCGGCGGGGATGCCGTTCTACGCGAAGTATGTGCTGCACATCGGGCACACCCAACTCACCCTGATGCTGGCCGCGGTCTTTGTGATGGCCATCCTGCTGGTGCATCCCTGGTCGCGGGTCATCGTGCGGATGGGCTCGCGCCGGGCATTTCGTTTGGCCATCGTGCTGCTGGCGGTTGGGGTCATCCCGTTTTGGTTCGTGCGGACGTTTCTTGAGGGCATCCTGACCACCATGTTCATCGGCGTGGGCTTGGCCGGCTTCTTGATGCTGGTGGACATCGTCATGGCCGAAATCATTGACGATGACGCCAAGCGCGTGGGGCAGCGGCGGGAAGGCCTCTTCTACGGCATCAACGGGTTCGTGCTGCGCTTCGGCACCACCCTGGAGGCGTTGGTGCTGTACGGGATTCTGTCCGCCACCCACTATCGGCCCAACCCCGCCGGCCACGCCACGCCGCTTGTCCAGGAAGGCTTTCGGCTGCTGATGGCGGGGGTGCCGCTCGCGGCGCTGCTCCTGGGTCTCCTGACGTTTGCCCGCTATCGGGTGCCGGAAAGTCCTCTGGTTGTGGCGGAGGAGATGGGAACGGGCGGCTCGTGAGGCGACGAGACGTTGACGACCGCCACTAACTATTCTATAGTGTATGGCGACGGTCGGTTTCGGTGTCGCAGCACGATCGGGTCGCACGGGGAGCGGCAAGAAAAGCGCGGCGGCGCGGGCGTCCCGCGCGGATCCCCGCCCGGGGCGGTTTGGCCGGTGGCCCCGAGCCGATCGGGCACCGTGGCCGCCGAGTGAGACGGATGGGGGGAGGTGCCGCATGCCGGCGATGGGGGTCGAGAACATTCTGGTGCTGCCGCGGGTGCCTGAGCCGTCCGGGGAGGCGCGCGGGCGTCCGGTGGCCGAGGTGGCCGATTCGCAGTCGCTCCTGGAGGGCGCGGGCTTTCCCGTGCGCCGCCCGTTCCCGGGTCCCGGTCTGAGCCTCCGGCACACCGACCCGTTTTTGCTGCTTGACCACCTGGGCGCCGTCGAGTACGGACCCGGCGAAGCCAAGGGCGCCCCCTGGCATCCCCACCGCGGCTTTGAGACGGTGACCTACATGATGGACGGCGCCATGCGGCACCGGGACTCCAACGGCGGGGGAGGGCTCATCCGCGACGGGGCGACGCAGTGGATGACGGCCGGCTCCGGCATTTTGCACGACGAGATGCCCACCGACGAGTTGGTGCGGGCCGGCGGCCTCTTCCACGGCGTGCAGCTGTGGGTGAACCTGCCCCGATCGCTCAAACTGACGCCGCCCCGGTATCAGGATATCGGCGCGGACGCCCTGGTGCTGCTGGCCTCCGCGGACGGCGGCGCGCTCATCCGCCTGATCGCCGGTCGGCTGGCGCAATTCGAAGGTCGCGGGCGCACCTGGACGCCCATCACCTATGCGCACGCCACCATCAGTCCGGGCGCGCGGCTCCGGATTCCGTGGGAGGCCGCGTTCAACGCCATGGTGTACGTGTTGTCCGGTTCGGGCCGTGCCGGCGCGGAAGGCGCGTCCATCCACGAAGGGCAGCTGGCCGTCTATGGGGCCGGCGACGCGATTGAGGTGACGGCCGACCGCCGGCAGTCCAGCCGGAGTCCCGCACTGGATGTGCTGCTGCTGGGCGGCCGACCGATTCGCGAGCCCATCGCCCATTGGGGTCCGTTTGTCATGAACACGCATGAGGAGATTGTGCAAGCCTTCGAAGACTTCCAGGCCGGTCGGATGGGGCTCGTCCCCGCCACCACGCTGACTGCGGAGGCCCCGGAGGCGCATCCGGCGCAGTAAACGCCGTCCGACGTCGGGAACCTCGCCGGGGGGACGCGCGCGGGGTGGCGGTGCCGGCCTGTTCAGCCCGGCGCGCAGACGGGCCGCCCCGCATGAGTTGTGCAGTGATAGTGCTGGGCGGGCCGGGCCGTCCATGCCCGCAGCACGGCCGCGACCACCGCCGCCGCCTGCGGCGCGGCGGCCAGGCGCATATCGTAGCAGCGGCGTCCTTCCGTCCACGCCGCCATGCCGGTCCAGGCCCCGCGTCGATATTGCCAGTCCAGGGTCCCGCGGGGCGGCAGGGGACCTTTCGCAAAGGCGTCCTCGACGTAGGTGGGGGCGCCTCCCATCGGGCCACCGACCAAGAAGCTCCAGCCACGCTCGTTCCAGGTGTACTCCACCCGAAGATCCGGGCCCACGTATTCCTCGCCGCTGTATGGCGAGCCCGGATCGGTGAGCGCCAGCGTCACCACATTACTGCCCGCGGTCCATGCGGGCAACCCCAGCGCGGAGGGACAAATCCGCCCGGTTTGGACCGTCGCCTGGGTGAGGGGACGCATGACCGTCGCCGTGCGGGTATGCGCCAGCAGCACATGCTCCATCATGGCCAGCAGTCCCGTGGCCAGCACCATCCCCGCCAAAATGCCCCAGCCCGCGTGGCGCATGGCATCCTTCCCGACGACCCCGCCCGGGGTCAATTCCCAAGGCGTCGCGACCCGGCTACATCAAGACGCCCAGTTGCTCCAAAAATCGTGCGCGGAAGCGCACCGCATCCAGACGGAGGGCCACGGCGGCGTTGGCGGGGCCGGTGCGGTACGGCCGCGCATCCACGATGGTGGCGCCGCGCGTCAGCGTGCCATGCAGTTCCACATCCACCGGCAGCTCTTCATATCCGGCCAGACCGGGATCCTCCGCCAAAGCCACGGCCAGCGGGTCATGGAGCGGGCAGGTGCTGTCCCCCGGCGCTACGCCGGGGTTGTACGCGCGCATATAAAACTCCGCCGCGTCACGCAGCAGGGCGGCATAGGGAAGGCCGGGGTCGAGCCGTTCCAAGTCGCCGTCGCGCAGCAGCGCCTGATGCGTGACGTCCAAGCCCACCAGGGTGACGGGCACTCCGCTGTGCAGCACGCGCCAGGCGGCTTCAGGGTCCCCCCAGATGTTGGCTTCCGCGGACGCGGTCACGTTGCCGGGCACGAACGCCGCCCCGCCCATGACCACGACGCGCCGGATGCGGCGGGCCGTGTCGGGGTCTTCGGCCAGGGCCACCGCCAAATTGGTCAGGCGGGCGGTGGCAATGACGACCAGCTGTCCGGCGTGGGCCCGCGCCGCTTCATGCAAAAAGTGGGCCGCCGAATGGGACGCCGGTCCCCGCTGGGGTTCGGGCACCGGGGCGCCCCCCATGCCGTTGGGTCCATGAAACGCTTCGGCCGACGGCGCCCACGGTTCGGCGAGCGGCATGGCCGCCCCGCGATGCACGGGCGCGCTGCTGCCGGCCAGATCCAGCACGGCCAGCGTGTTCCGGGTGGTGGTCTCGATGTCTCCGTTCCCAAAGCAGGTGGTCACGCCGACCACGTCCAGGTCGGGCGAGCGCACCGCATACACCAGGGCCAAAGCGTCATCAATTCCGGTGTCGACATCCAGCACCACGGGAACACGTTCAGGGGCCGGCGGCCTCATGCTCGTCATGCGCGCCTCCTTGCAGGCTGTCAGCACCACTGTAGCACGGGGGCTATGACGGCGGGAAGGTTTGGCGGCATGGCCCGCCGCCGAGAGCGCCGGTGCGCTCGGTCAGTTTCCGTGCAGGGCGCGATAGACCAGCACGTTCAGCCGCAGGACATTGACGTGTCGGTCGCCGAACAGACCCCACTGGGGATCGACGGTGGCCAGGCCCACCAGGGTCCTCAGGAACGCGGATGACAGGCCCGTGGCCCGGGCGACGCGCGGAATTTGAATGAGGGCGGAGGAGACCGTGATGTCGGGGTCCAGCCCGGATCCGGACGACTCCACCAGGCTCACCGGAATCTGGTGCACCCCGAGTCCCGGCGTCGTGGCCAGAAGGTGATGGATGCGCGCCTCAATGTGGGCCAGCAGCAGACGATTGGTGGGGGCCAGATTGCTGGCGCCCGAGTTCAGGGCGTCGTACGGGTCCGGCTTTCCCGTCGTGGGCGACACGGTGGCGGACGGCCGTCCCCAAAAATAGTCCTGCGCGCCGGCGAAGTTCTGACCGACGTGAGCGGCTCCCACCACGCGCCCGTTGAGTCTCACCGGACTGCCCTTGGCCTGATAGGGAAACAGGACGCCGCTCACGCCGGTCATCACCAGCGGGAAAGCCAGCCCCAGCAGGACCCAGAGGCCGATGGTCACCAGCAGCGCCGACTTGACCAGTTTCATCGCGAACCTCCTCCATGGCTCCGGCCCGGCTCTTCACCCCCGCGCCTAGCCCAGTCCCACCAGACCCAGGATGCGGTCGATCCCCCAGATGCCCACAAAGGGAATGATGACGCCCAGCACGCCCCAGTTGAAAACGTTGCGCGCCAGCATGCGCTGGGCCGACTCGGCCCGGTAGCGCACGCCCCGGACCGCGAACGGGATTAAGGCCGGAATGATGAGGGCGTTGAAGATGAGCGCGGAGAGAATGGCGCCGTGCGGGGTCTTGAGACCCATGATGTTGAGAGCGCCCAGCACCCGCAGCGTGGGCACCGCCGCGAACATCGCCGGGATGATGGCAAAGTACTTGGCCACGTCATTGGCGATGGAGAAGGTGGTCAGGGCGCCGCGGGTGATGAGCAGCTGCTTTCCAATCATCACCACGTCCAACAGCTTGGTGGGATTGGAATCCAGGTCAATCATGTTGGCCGCTTCCTTGGCGGGCATGGTGCCGCTGTTCATGGCCAGGCCCACGTCGGCCTGGGCGAGCGCCGGAGCGTCATTGGTGCCGTCGCCCGTCATCGCCACCAGCTTGCCGGCCGCCTGCTCGCGGCGGATCAGCAGGATTTTGTCCTCCGGCGTGGCCTCCGCCACAAAGTCGTCCACGCCGGCTTCCTGCGCGATGACCGCGGCCGTGATGCGGTTGTCGCCGGTGGCCATGATGGTGCGGATGCCCATGGCGCGAAATTCCTGGAACCGCTCGCGCAGGCCGGTCTTGACGATGTCCTGCAGGCGGATGATGCCCAGCAGTTGATTGTCCACGGCGACGGCCAGCGGTGTGGCCCCATCGCGCGCCACCCGGTCGCCCAGTTCATCGATGCGGGCGGGCGGATTGTCGTTCAAGGCCTTGATGGCGCTGACCGCGCCCTTGCGAATCCGCCGCCCGTCGGCCAGGTCGATGCCGCTCATCCGGGTTCGGGCCGAAAACGGGATGGGATCGCCGTCCGCGCTTTCGGGCGCCCGATCGCCGAGTAGCCGGCGCGCCAAGTCCACCACGGAGCGCCCCTCGGGGGTGGAGTCCGCCAGCGACGCCAGGAGCGCGGCGGCGGCGATCTGCTCCTGGCTGACGCCCGGCAGGGTGAGGAATTCGGTGGCCATGCGGTTGCCAACGGTGATGGTGCCGGTCTTGTCGAGAATCAGCGTGTCGACATCGCCGGCGGCTTCGACGGCGCGGCCTGACTTGGCCACCACGTTGACCAGCGCGACGCGGTTCATCCCGGCGATGCCGATGGCCGATAGCAACGCGCCGATGGTGGTGGGGATGAGGCAGACCAGCAAGGCCACCATGGTGGCGGTTTGCGTGGCCTGCGGACTGAAGTACCGGGCGGTGGGCACCAGCGTGACCACGACCAGGACGAAAATCAAGGTGAGCACACCCAACAGGGCGGTGAGCGCCACCTCGTTGGGGGTCTTCTGCCGCTGCGCGCCTTCCACCAGCGCAATCATGCGATCCAGGAACGACTCGCCCGGGTCGACCGCAATCTCCACCACCAACTGGTCCGACAGCAGCATGGTACCACCGGTGACCGCATCGCCCTCCGCTTTGAGCACCGAGGCGGACTCGCCCGTAATGGCGCTTTCGTCGACCGAGCCGACGCCCTGCAGGACGACGCCGTCGCCGGGGATGGCCTCACCGGCCAGAATGAGCACCAACATGCCGCGGCGCAGTTCGGTGGAGTCGACGAAGACAGCGGTGTCGGCCGCCTGCGGATCGCTCACCACCCGCGCCCGGGTGGTGGCTTTCGTGCGTCGCAGGAATTCGGCTTGAGCCCGCCCGCGGGCTTCGGCGTACGATTCGGCGAAGGTGGCGAACAGCAGGGTGACGAACAGCACCACGGTGACAAGAGCGTCGTAGGCGCGGTCGGCGGCCGTGGGTGCGCCGACCGCCAGCAGCAACGCGACGGCGGTGCCCAGCTCCACGACAAACATCACCGGATTGAACCACATGCGCTGCGGCGCCAACTTGGCCAGGGTGGCCTTCAGCAGCACCCCCCACTCGGCGTGGGGACGCGGCGCGGCCCAGGTTTCGGTTGCCATATCCACCTCCTGCAGTGCCCATGGGACGTCACGGCCAGGACCTTAGAACAATCGGTGCTGCAGCAGCAGAAACTGCTCCGCCAGCGGGCCCAGCGCGATCACCGGGAAAAACGTGAGCGCGTTCAGAATGGCGATGGTGGCCAGGAGAATGCCGCCGAACAGGGCGTTGTCGGTGCGCAGCGTCCCCAATGTTTCGGGCACCGCCTTCTTGTTCAGCAGCGACTCGCCCAAAATCAACATGGCCAGCAGGGACGCATACCGCCCGATGACCACCACGATGCCAATGGCCACTTCGTAAAAGGGCAGCGCGGCGTTGAGGCCGGCAAAGGCGGAGCCGTTGTTGGCGGCGCCGGACGAAAAAGCGTAGAGAATCTCGCTCAGGCCGTGAGGTCCGGGGTTCAAGACGCCGGCCAGCCCGGCCGGCACATACACGGCCAGCGCGACGCCGCCCAAAATCAGCAGCGGATGCAGCAGAAAGGCGATCGAGGCCAGGGACACTTCGCGGGTCTCAATCTTCTTGCCCAGAAATTCCGGGGTGCGGCCGACCATGAGTCCAATCACGAACACGGTGATGATGACGAACATCAGCATGTTGAGTAGGCCGACGCCCTTGCCGCCGAACACCATGTTGAGAAACATGCCGATGAAGAATGACAGCGACGAGAGCGGCAGGTAGCTGTCGTGGGCGCTGGCCACCGACCCGGTGGTAAAGGCCATGGTCGCGGTCTCGAACAGACTGGTGCCCCCGATGCCCAGCCGAATTTCCTTGCCAACCCAGTTGGCCGTCCCTTGGAGACCCAGCGCATTCACGACGGGGTTGCCCCCGGCCTCGGGGAAGTAGATGAGCGCCAGCATGCCCAGCAGCAGAAAGCCCGCGACGCCGATGAGGGTCCAGGCCACGCGGCGCCGGTTGGTCATCACGCCAAACGTGTAGAAAAAGCTCACGGGCAAGAGCCCCATGGCGACAATCTCGATAATGTTGCTGACCGGCGTCGGATTCTCCACCGGATTGGCGCTGTTGGCATTGGTAAACCCGCCGCCGTTTTGTCCGAGATGCTCAATCGCTTCCCAACTGGCGATGGGACCGCGCGGCACCACCTGGGTCGGACCCGCCAAGGTGTGAATGTGCAGGTAGTTGCCCAGCGTCTCGGGCACGCCCTGCCAGACCAACACCAGCGTGAACACCACGGCCAGCGGCAGCAGCAGCCGGGTGCAGGCCAGGGTCAGATCGACGAAAAAGTTGCCGAGCGGCCGCCCGGCCAAGGCGCGCAGGAAGGCGATGCCTGCCGCCGCGCCCGAGGCCGGGGTCACGAACTGCAGGAACGACAGGACGGCAAACTGGGAGAAGTACGACAGGGTGTTTTCCCCGGCATACGCCTGCCAGTTGGTGTTGGTGGTGAAACTGGCGGCGGTGTTGAACGCCAGCCGCGGATTGATCGCCGGCAGATGCAGCGGGTTGAACGGCAACAGCCCCTGGCCGCGCAGCGCGACGTATGCGCCCAACATGAACACCAGGTTGGTGATGACCAGCGCGAATCCGTACTGTTTGGCGGACATGCTGTCATCCGGGCGCACGCCGATGGTGCGAAAGAACCAGCGTTCCGGGCGGGCGAAGACCGGGTCCAGCACCGTGGGTTGAAAGGTGAACACGCGGGCCACATAGGTGCCCATGGGCTTGATGGCGATCGCCAGCACACCGAGCGCCACCAGCCACGTCAGCACGGTCTCTATCGACATGAAAGCCGCCTCGCTCTCGTCAGAACCGGTTCGGTCGCACCACCACGTAGGTCAGGTACGCCAGGACCAGGACAGACAGCGCCATGAGACCCCAGCCGGCCAGTGCCGCCATCAACCGATCCCTCCCCCGTTTGACTCCCTGTCCCCGCCGGCCGGGCGTCCGACCGCAGGCCGCCGCTGACCTACAGACGGTCCAAATAGTGGCCCAGCGCGATCAGCCCGCCGAACAGCCCGAGCGTCAGCAGAACCATCGCCGCATCGAGCATGACCATCCCCCCACCCGCCAACGCCTCCAGTGTCTCCGCCACACGTAAAAATGTCCCAAACAGCGGGGGCGAGGCCGTAAAAAAAGGATAAACGGCGCGCTCAGGCGGGCGGGTTGGGATCCTGGCGCAGCATGTACCCGATGGCGGGACGGGTGACCAGCCGCACCGGATGAGAGGGATCCGCCTCTAAAAGATGGCGCAGGCGGCGGATATAGACGCGGAGATATTCGTAGTCGGAGTGGTACTCCGGTCCCCACACGCGGGCCAGCAGAAATTCGTGCGTGAGCACCTTGCCGCAATGGGCCACCAGCAGGGACAACAGGCGCCATTCGGTGGGTGTGAGCGCCTCCTGGCGCCCGTCCACCAGCACGCTGCGGGTGGCCGGGTCGAGGCGCACCGCCCCGCACCCCGCCATGCGTTCCGCCTCCGGAAGCGCGGAGCGCCGGAGCACCGCCCGAATCCGGGCCAGCAGCTCGTCGGGGCCGAACGGCTTGACAATGTAGTCGTCCGCGCCCGTGTCGAGACCGCGCACCAGATCCGCTTCGGTGTCCAAGGCGGTCACCATCACGATGGGCACGGCGGAGCGTTGGCGAATGCGGCGACACACTTCATACCCGTCCAGCGTCGGCAGTCTCAAATCCAACAGAACCAGATCGGGCGGATGCCGCTCCAAGGCCTCCAGCGCGGCGGCGCCATCCTCCGCCTCGCGGGTGGCGTAGCCGGCCAGCTGCAGATTGGTGACGATGAGGCGCCGATAGCGCGGCTCATCGTCCACCACCAGGATGAGTTCCCGGGACCCGCCCCGGGCGCCCGCCTCGCGGCTCATCGGATCTCCGCCCGGGTTTCGGGCACCGCCGCCATCGGCAGTTCGACCGTGACCACAAGACCGCCCGCCGGGGCGTTTTCGGCCCGAATGGTGCCGTGGTGGGCCTGGACGACGGCGCGGGCGATGCTGAGACCGAGGCCCATTCCGCCGACCGGCGAAGGCGCCCGGCGGGCGCCGCGATAAAAGCGGTCGAAGATGCGGGCGAGGTCGCGGTCCGAGACCCCCGGCCCATAGTCGCGCACGGTCAGGACGATCCCGGAGTCTCCGGGGTAGGCCCCGATCTCCACTGGGCCGGAGGTGTATTTGAGCGCGTTCTGAATGACGTTCGCCAGCATGTCGCGCAGTTGTTCCGCGTCCCCCCAGAGACCCAGACCGGACGGGGCGTTCCAGCGAATCCGGGGCCGCGTGGCCGGGGGGAATCGGAGCGCCATGTCGTCGAACCAGCTCGCCACGTCGATGTAGCCGGGATGGAGAGCGACGCCCGCCGCATCCCACGCCGACATCCGGAGCAGGTGATCGACACGGTCTTGGAGATGATCGGTCTCCTGCAGGAGGGTCGTCAGGAATTCGTCGCGCTCCGCGGGCGACAGGGCCGCGTAGGAGTGGGCGAGCGTGGCGGCGTAGCCTTTCACCAGGCCGAGCGGCGTGCGGAGTTCATGGCTGAGCTGAGCCAGAATCTGCGCGCTGGTGCGCGCCTGTTCCTCATAGCGGCGCACCCGGTCGGCATCCGCCTGGAGCTCGGCCTGGTGAATCAGGTGGCCGATTTGGCGAGCGATGGCCGCGAGGGTAAAGTGCTGAACGGACGCATCGTCGTCGCTGGACCCGAGCGCGACCAGCACGCCGAAAGGTTCGTCGCCCACCAGGACCGGCTGCACCTGGCCCGAACCCCAGTGAAATCCGGGCAGGATTGGCACCGGTGCGGCCGGCGGCTGACCCGACCGCCAGGGTTGGCGCGTTTCCAGCGCCAGACCCACGCCGCTCAAAGCTCCGTCCACGAAAATACCCGGCACCGGCTTCCAGAAGGGCGGCGGCGTGCGGCCCGCAAACCCATACAGCTCCAGACTGTCGTCGGCCCGCTCGCGGTGCCAGCGCAGCACAAACGCGTGCCGAAGGCCGTGGCTGTCCACCGCGTACTGGAGCAGGCGCTCGATGACCCGCTTGAGTTGAGAGCCGTCGGTGGCCGACGACAATAAGAGCGCGTGCAGATCCTCCAGCTGGTGCTGGAGATGGAGCCGCTCCAGCGCCTGCCGATCGCCGAGGTGCCAGAAGTGCCAGAGCAGAGCGATGAGGGCGACCACCAAGATCGCCACCACCAGATCCTCAGCCGCGGTGACGCCCGGCAGCCCGTTCCCCGCGAGTTGCTGGAGGCGGGCCAAGGCCGCTTGCTGCAGGGAGGCGATGCCTTGGGCCGGCGACATCCCCAGGGAACGGGCCGCCAAGGCAAGCATATGGGACTTGAGCGCCGCCGCGTGGGACCCGTGCAGCCGGGCCGCCTCCTGCAGCGCCGCCAGTGCCAGAATCCCGCTCTGCCACGCCTCCTGGGCGCGGGTGAACTGCCACGAGATGGCGGCGGCGCCCAACAGCGCGGCCGCGGCGGTGGCCGCATACAGGCCCGTGGTTCGTCGACTCTGTCGCACGCCTCGCTCCTGTTCCGCGCCCGGCCCCAAGACACCGGGTACTGGCTCGCTCGGGGAAAGCCCGAGACAATGCCGGACGCCATTTCGTCCTCGCCGCCGATCTTAGGGGCAGCGGGGCCGCATCGCAAGCCGGGTCGGGGTGCGGGGCCGCGACGGCGCGCGGGGGAACGGGCTTGCCCGGCCGAACAATATGATCTACGATCAAAAAAGTTGTTCGGGGCACACTACGGGGTGCCCGGTGGCGGAGGTGTCTTGGCGGTCACCGCCCGGACGGGGCAAAAGAGCGTGACGGGCCCAGCCGCGGCGGCAGGAGTCGATTCGGTGCGCCGACACGAGCGCGCAGCCGTGAGGAGGACAACATGGCGGAGTCTCGGATGCTGTACGAAGGGAAGGCCAAGCGGATTTGGTCCACCGATGCAGCCGGTCAGGTCATCATGGAGTTCAAGGACGACGCGACTGCCCACAACGGGCTGAAGCGAGGGCAAATCACGGGCAAGGGGGTCGTCAACGCTCGCGTGACGGCCGTCCTGCTGACCCTGCTGGCCGCTCAAGGCGTGGCCACCCACTTCGTACGGCAGATGGATGACCGCCGGCTGGAGGTGCGGCGGTTGAGCATGGTGCCGCTGGAAGTGGTGACGCGCAACATCGTGGCGGGATCGCTGGCGCAGCGGACGGGGCTCCCCGAAGGCACCGACATCCCGGTCCCGATTGTGGAGATTTACTACAAGAGTGACGCGTTGGGCGACCCGCTCTTCAACGACGAGCATGTGGCGCTGGTGAACGCGGCGACGCCGGACGAACTGGCGCAGTTGAAGAGTCAAGCGCGGCGCGTCAACCAGCTGCTGTCCCGGTTCTTCGCCGAGCGGGATCTGCTGTTGGTGGACTTCAAGCTGGAATTTGGCCGGGCGGGCGGCCAACTGGTGCTGGGAGACGAGATTACGCCCGACACCTGCCGTCTGTGGGACCGCCACACGCATGAGAAGTTGGACAAAGATCGGTTTCGGCGCGATCTGGGCGGGGTGGAGGATGCATATCAGGAAGTCTTGCGGCGGGTGGTGACGCCATGAATGCCACGGTGGTGGTGACCGTTCACTTGAAAGAGGGGGTCCGCGATCCGGCCGGTGAGGCGGTGGAGGCGGTCCTGGCGCAGATGGGCTTTCCGGTCGCCAACCTGCGCATCGGGCGGCAAGTGGTGCTGGAGGTCCAGGCCCCCAACCCGGCCGAGGTGGGGGAGGCGGTGGCGGCTCAGCTGCTGGCCAACCCCGTCCTGGAGACGTACCAGGTGGAGGTGAGGGCGTGAAAGTGGCCGTCATCACCTTTCCCGGTTCCAATTGCGACGCGGACACCGTGGATGCGCTGGCCCGCCTCGGCGTGGAGGCGCGCCGCGTGTGGCACCGCGAAGCGGATCTGGGCGATGTCCGGGCCGTGGTGCTGCCGGGTGGATTCAGCTACGGGGACTATCTCCGCGCCGGGGCGCTCGCGGCCCATTCGCCCGTGATGGGCGCGGTCCGCCGGCTGGCCGACGCCGGCGGCCCGGTGCTCGGCATTTGCAACGGGTTTCAGATCTTGACCGAAGGCGGATTTCTCCCCGGCGCGCTGACCATGAATCTCTCGCGGCGATTTCAGTGCGAGTGGGTCGGCGTCCGCCTGGAGAGCGTCCCGCTGGGCTTTGGCGCCCGGACCGGCGAGATTTTCCGCCTCCCCATCGCCCACATAGAGGGGCGGTATCTGCCCGATCCGGCGCATCCGTTGAATGCGCCCGGCGAAGCCCGTGTGCTGCTGCGCTACTGCGCGGCGGACGGAACGGTCGATGCCGCCGCCAATCCCAACGGATCCTGGGAGCAGGTGGCCGGGGTTGTCAATGCCGCCGGCAACGTCATGGGACTCATGCCGCACCCGGAGCGGGCTTCGGCCCCGTGGTTGGGCGGCGAGGACGGCCGGCGCTTCCTGCAGGGGTGGCTTGACCAACTGGCGGTGCGGCTATGATCACGGCCGAGGCGGTCGGGCTCGCCCCCTCGGAAGCGGCGACCTTGGTCGCGCAGCTCGGGCGCACGCCCAATGACTTGGAATGGGGATTGGTGGGTGCGCTCTGGAGCGAGCATTGCAGCTACAAAAGCTCGCGGGCGGTCTTGGCCTGGCTGGCTCCCCCGCCCGGCAGCGTGGTCCAGGGACCGGGCGAGAACGCGGGCGTGGTCCGGCTGGACCGGGACTTTGACGTGGCCTTCAAAGTCGAATCGCACAATCATCCGTCCTATGTTGAGCCGTTATCACCGCCCTCGGCGGGGGCATTATTCGCGACGTGCTCGCCATGGGTGCCCGGCCCATCGCGGTGCTGGACTCGCTGCACTTTGGCCCGGCGTCCGCCGCGCTGGCGGACCGGGTCGTCGCGGGGATTGGGTTTTACGGCAACGCCATCGGTGTGCCCACGGTGGGCGGCGAAGTCACGTACGCCGACGGCTACGCCGGCAATCCGCTGGTGAACGTGTGCTGCGTCGGCATACGGCGGTCGGACCGCCCGGCGTCCGCCGCCGGCAGCCGTGTCGGCGACCGGCTCCTCCTGGTGGGGGCGCGCACCGGCCGGGACGGCATTCACGGAGCGTCCCTGTTGGCGTCGCGGGTGTTTGACGATCAGGCCAGCGCGATGCGTCCGGCGGTGCAGGTGGGGGATCCCTTCACCGGCAAACTGGTGCTGGAATCTGTGCTGGCCGCCTTGGCCACTGGCCGTGTCCACGCGGTGCAGGACCTGGGCGCCGCGGGTCTCAGTTCGGCCACGGCGGAAATGGCCCAGCAGGCGGGACGGGGAATTCGCGTGGATGTGAGTCGGGTGCCTCGCCGGGAATCGGGCTTGTCTGCCTACGAAGTGATGCTGTCGGAGACGCAGGAGCGCATGCTGCTGGCGGTGGCGCCCGGCGACGTCGACCGCGTGGCGGCCGTGATCCGGGCGGGCGACGTTTCCTGCGTGGACATCGGTGAGGTGGTGGCCGACGGCCAGCTCACGGTGGTGGATGGGGATCGGATCGAGGCCCGGCTGCCGGTCTCTCTGCTGGCATCCGGCGCCCCCCGCCGGCAAGCGCCGCCGGAACGCCCCGGTCCTCGCCCGCCGGCGCCTCCCCATCGGGTCGTCGAACCGTTCGACGCCGGGGAGGCGCTCCGTGTCCTGGGCCACCGGGAGTGCCGTTCCAAGGCCGGCGTGTTCCGCCAATACGATTTCATGGTGCAGACGCATACGGTGGTGGGCCCCGGTGGAGACGCCGCCGTCCTGCGCATCGCGGCGGGGCATCCCGGCATCGCGGTGACGGTCGACGGGCCGGGCCGGTGGATGGCGGTGGATGCCTATGCCGGCGGCGCCCGAGCGGTGTTGGAGGCGGTGATGAACCTGACGGCGGTGGGCGCCGAGCCGTTGGGGTTGTCGGACGGCCTCAACCTCGGCAGCCCCGCCGATCCGGCCGTGTATGCCCAGTTTCTGGCGCTGACGGCCGGCATCGCCGATGCCGCGCAAGCGCTCGGCGTGCCGGTGACCGGCGGCAACGTCTCCTTTTACAACCAGACCGGACCGGACGCCATCTGGCCGACCGCGGTCATCGGCGCGGTCGGCCGCCATCCGCGCCCCGAACATCCCCTGCGGCACGGGGCCGTCTCTCCCGGTGCCTGGCTGGTGCGACTGGGCCGCCCAGAGCGCGACCTGGGCGCAACCGTGTGGCGGCTGGCGGTGGGAGACGGCGGCGTGGGCGCCGCGTCCTGTCCGGACTGGGCGGCGGCTCGCGCCGTACTGGAAGCTATGGCGGATCCGCGCCTGGGGCCGCATCTTTTGGCGGCCCACGACGTGGCCGACGGCGGTTTGTTCGTGTCCTTGGCGGAGATGCTGCTGGCGGCGGAGGATCCTCGGTGCGGCTTGGATGTCGAACTGGATGCGGGGGATGCCCGCACACTGCTGTTCAACGAGGGGCCGGGGCAGATGCTCATCCTGGTGTCGCCCACGGACGCGGCCCGCGGGGCGCTGGACGCGGTCGGAGTCGAGTGGGCGGTGCTCGGGCGCGTGACCGAGGCCGCCCGGCTGACGGTCCGGACCGGCTCGAACCGGTGGGACTGGGAGAGGGCCGCCCTCAGTGCGGCCTACGAACGTGGGGAGGACGGCGTCCCGCAGGGTCGAGGAGGTGCGCGATGAGCGGTGAGCTGCACGACGCCTGCGGCGTGTACGGCGTGTTTCAGCACCCGGACGCGCTGCCCATGACGTATCGCGGATTGTTTTCCCTGCAGCATCGCGGGCAGGAAGCGGCCGGTATGGCGTACTGGCATGGCGGCGACGTCGAGCTGCAGAAGGCGCCCGGTCTGGTCACCGAGGCGCTCCATCCGGAGCGGCTGCCGGCGGGTGTGTCCACCGCCATCGGTCATGTGCGCTACAGCACCGAAGGCGGCTCCACGGCCGACAACGTCCAACCGTTGCTGGCCCGCACGCGTTTTGGAGCGCTGGCGCTGGCGCACAACGGAACGCTGACGAATCAACGCCGGCTGAAGGCGGAGTTGGAGCAGGCGGGAGCGGTGTTTCAGAGCACCTCCGACAGCGAGGTGCTGGCCCACCTCATCGCCCACGCGTCCGCGCGCGATCTGGAGTCGGCGGTGGTGAGCGCGGTCCGCCGCTTGGAAGGCGGCTTTGCCTACCTCATTCTGACGCCCACCGCGCTGATGGGGGTGCGGGATCCGCACGGCATTCGGCCGCTGGTTCTGGGTGAGCGGGACGGGGCGCCCGTGCTGGCATCGGAGACCTGCGCGCTGGACGCGACCGACGCCACCTGGGTGCGGGAGGTGGAGCCGGGGGAAATGGTGATTGTCGACGAGGGGGGCGTCCGTTCGGTGACGCTCTGGGATGCCGGACTGCGGGGCGAGCCGGCTTTTTGCTCGTTCGAAATGGTGTACTTCGCCCGGCCCGACTCGGTGTTTCGCGGCACGTCCGTCCATGCGGCGCGGCGCGCCCTGGGGAGGGAGCTGGCCCGCGAGCATCCGGCGACGGCCGACCTGGTGGTCGCGGTGCCCGACTCCAGTCTCCCGGCCGCGATGGGCTATGCCGATGTGGCCGGACTGCCCCTGGACCTCGGTCTGGTCAAGAATCGCTACGTGGGCCGCACCTTCATCCAGCCGGGCCAGGCGCTGCGCGAGAGCGGGGTGATCGCGAAGCTGGCCGCCGTGCGGTCGGTGGTGGCCGGCCGCCGGGTGGTGCTGGTGGATGACTCCCTGGTGCGCGGCACCACGTCGCGCCATCTGGTGCAGCTGCTGCGGAGCGCGGGCGCCACCGCCGTGCACATGCGCATCGCATCGCCCCCTTACCGGCGGGCGTGCCACTACGGCATCGACACCTCGCACGCCGGTGAGTTGGCGGCCGCGCGGTTGGACGTGGACAGTATTCGGCGCGAGGTGGGCGCGGACAGCTTGGGCTATCTGTCGGAGGAGGGATTGGCCCGTGCGCTCGGACCGGGCGGATGGTGCATGGCCTGCTTCGGACAGCCCTATCCGGTCCCGGTGGAAGATGAGGAGGCGTCCCATGTCGGCTGGTGAGAGTCGGGCGCGGTACCGGGCCGCCGGGGTGGATGTGGCGGAGGGGGAGCGCGCGGTCGCCCGCTATCAGGCACTGGTGTCGGCCACCCGTCCGGAAGTGATGGCCGGCATCGGCGGCTTCTACGGGGCCTTTCGGCTGGCGGACGACACGACGCTGGTGGCCGGCGCCGACGGCGTGGGGACGAAAGTGCTGCTGGCCGCCGAATCCGGGATCTACGACACGGTGGGGCGCGACGTGGTGGCCATGAATGTCAACGACATCCTGACTGCGGGGGCGGAGCCGCTCTTTTTCCTCGACTACCTGGCCGTCGGACGCCTGGACGCGGAGGTGGCGGCGCGCGTGGTGGCCGGCGTGGACGCCGGATGCCGGGAGGCGGGCTGTGCGCTGTTGGGCGGGGAGACGGCGGAAATGCCGGGGGTCTACCGCCCCGGTCACCTGGACCTGGCGGGCTTTGCCGTGGGCCGCATCCTGACCGACCGCGTCAAGCCGCCGCCCGTGCGCCCGGGTCTGCAGATCGTCGGCTTGGCGTCCAGCGGGTTTCACGCCAACGGCTATTCGCTCATCCGCCGAATGCTGCGCGACCACCGCATCGACCTGGCCGATCCCTGCCCCGGCAGCGTGCGAACCTGGGGCGAAGAGCTTTTGGAACCCACCCGGATTTACGTGCGCCCGGTGTTGGCGTGGATTCGCCGCTACGGCATCGCGGCGATGGCGCATGTGACCGGCGGGGGGCTGGCGGCCAACCTGGCGCGGGTGCTGGACGGGTACGGCGCCCGCCTCGTCCGGCAAGCGCTTCCGATTCCGGTCGCGATGCAGGCCCTCATGACCATCGGGGGCTTGGAGGAGGACGAGATGCGGCAGGTATGGAACGGCGGCGTGGGATATTGCCTGGTGGCGCCGGAGGAGGAAGCCGCTTCGCTGGTCGGCGAGGCGCGGGCGGTGGGATGGGAGGCCGCCGCGATCGGGGTCGTGACCGAGGATCCGGAGCTGTTGTGGGTATGAGATGGGCGTGTCTGGTGGGCGGACGCGGCAGCAATCTGCTTGCCCTGCTGGAGGCGGGAGCGGGCATTCGTCTGGTGGTGAGCCACAAGGCGGGGGTGGGCGCGCTTGACATCGCCGCCGCCCACAACGTGCCGGCGGTCGTCTTGGAACCGGCCGCGTACGCGACGAGACAAGCCTATGACGCCGCTCTCCTGGACCAGCTCCGGCAGCAGCGCATCGAGGCGCTCGTGCTGGCCGGGTTTCTTCGCCGCGTGGGGCCGGAGGTGGTGGAGGCGTACCGGCAGCGGGCGATCAACGTCCATCCCTCGCTGCTGCCGGCCTTTCCCGGTCTTCATGCCATTCGTCAGGCTTTGGACTATGGCGTGCGCGTGACGGGAGTGAGCGTCCACTTCGTGGACGAAGGATTGGACAGCGGGCCGCTGATTGCCCAGGAGCCGGTGGACGTCCTGACCGACGATACGGAAGCGTCGCTGGCGGCGCGCATCCAGCGCGTGGAGCACCGCCTGCTGCCTTTGGCGGTGGCGGCCTTGGACGACGGCCGCCTGACGGTCGCGGGTCGGCGGGTGCGGTGGGATTCCGAGCGCGCCGGCGCGTGATGCGGCGGCCGGCATCGAATGTGGAGGAGGACGACTATGCGGGCACTCATCAGTACATACGACAAGACCGGCCTCGATCGACTGGGACCCTGGCTGCACGATCAGGGCGTCGAGCTGCTGGCCACCGGCGGCACGCAATCGGCCCTCGAACAGCTGGGACTTCCGGTGGTGCCCAGCGAAACCGTGACCGGGTTCGAGTCCTTGCTCGGCGGACGGGTGAAGACACTGCATCCGGCGCTCCATGCCGCCATTCTGGCGCGTCCCGAAGCGGAGGACCTGGCGGCGCTGGAGGCCGCCGGTATCGTTCCCATCGACCTGGTGGTGGTGAACCTGTACCCCTTTCGGGCGGCGTGGCAGGCGGGATCCGAGGGGCGCGCCCTCATGGAGCAGATTGACATCGGCGGTGTCGCGCTCCTTCGTGGCGCCGCCAAGAACTGGGAGCGGACCGCGGTGCTGGTGGAGCCGGCTCAGTACGAACAGGCCATGCGGACCCCGTTGGCGCAATGGTCGGCGGCCGACCGGCGGGCCCTGGCGGCATGGGCGTTTCGTCTGGTCGCGGCCTACGACGCGGACATCGCCAACGCGCTGAGCGCGAACACGGATTGGCCCGAGCGCCTCACGCTCACCGGCGAGCGGGGACAGCCCCTGCGCTACGGCGAAAATCCGCACCAGCGCGCCGCCTTTTACCGGACACCGGGTGCCGCCGGGCTGGGTGATCTGCGCCTGCTAAACGGCGAGGCGCTGTCATACAACAATTTATTGGATCTGGAGACGGCTTGGCGGCTCGCGTCGGAGCTGCCGCCGCCGGCCGCGGTGGCCGTGAAACACCAGACGCCCTGCGGGGTGGCCCTGGGCAAGACGCCGCTCGACGCCTATGTGCGGGCGCGCAAGGCCGATCCCGTCTCCATCTTCGGGGGCATTGTGGCGGTCAACACGCCGGTGGAGCGCGCACTCGCGGAGCGGTTGACCAAAATTTTCTTGGAGGTGGTGGTGGCGCCGGGGTACAGCGCGGACGCCCTGGCGGTTCTGGCGGCCAAGCCGCGCCTCCGGGTGGTCGAGCTGCCGGCGGCACCGCCGCCCGACCTCGAGTGGAGATCGGTGACGGGGGGTTTCCTGGTCCAGGACCGCGACCGGGAACAGGTGCCGGTGGACGCGTTTCAGCGCGTGGCGGGTCCTGATCTGGGCGACGACGTGCTGCCCGACTTGGCTCTGGCGTGGACCGTGGTGCGCTACCTGAAGTCCAACGCGGTCGCCCTGGTCCACCGGGGAGTGACCGTGGGCGTGGGCGCCGGTCAAACCAATCGCATCGATGCGGTGCGTCAGGCCATTGAGCGGGCCCAAGACGGGGTGCGGGGCGCGGTGCTGGCCTCGGACGCGTTCTTTTTCCCGGATACGGTGGAGGCGTTGGTGGCGGCAGGGGTGCGGGCCGCGGTTTCTCCCGGCGGTTCGGTGCGCGACCCGGAGGTGATCGCGGCGGCGGAGGCGGGGGGCCTGGCGCTGTGGTTCAGCGGCGAGCGGCACTTCCGGCACTGATCGCCCGGCGCGACGGACCCGCTCCCGAGGGACGCGGTTTCGGATGGAGCGCGGCGGACGTAGACGGAATGGACGGAAGGAGGCGGGAGACGCGATGAACGTGCTGATTGTCGGATCGGGCGCGCGCGAACATGCTTTGGCGTGGTGTTTGGCCCAAAGCCCGCGCGTGGGCCACGTTTACGTCGCGCCGGGCCACGCCGGCTTGGCGCCCGACGCGCAGGCGGTGTCGCTCCGCAGTCCCGATGCCATCCGGCGCTTCGCCCGCGACGAGCGATGCCTGGTGGTGATTGGGCCGGAACAGCCGCTGGCGGACGGACTGAGCGACTGGCTCAGGGGCGACGGGGTCCGTGTCGTGGGCCCGTCGCGGGCGGCGACGCGCGTCGAGAGCAGCAAGGCCGACGCCAAGCGGCTGATGTCCTGGGCGGGCATTCCCACAGCCCGGTATGTGGTCGTCGAGGCTGAATCGGACGCCATCCGGGTCTTGACCACCACATTTTCCGAGGGCTGCGTCGTCAAGGCCGACGGGCTGGCGCAGGGCAAAGGCGTGTTTGTGACGCGGACGCCGCATGACGCCCTGCTCGCGGTGCGGGCGCTTCTCACCGAACGGCGCCTCGGTGCGGCGGGATCCCGGGTGGTGCTGGAAGAGCGGCTTGAGGGCGAAGAAATGTCGGTCATGGTGATCACCGACGGCACCCGCTTTCAATATCTGCCCTCGGCGCGGGACTACAAGCGCCTCGGTGACGGCGATGTGGGCCCCAACACCGGGGGGATGGGCGCGGTGGCGCCGCATCCCGCCTGGACGCCGGCGCTGGCCGACCGCGTGAGCGCCACCATCATCGAGCCGATGCTGGGTGCGCTGCGTGCCGAAGGCCGGCCCTTTGCGGGCGTCTTGTATGCCGGCCTGATGCTGACTCCTGAGGGGCCCCTGGTGCTGGAATGGAATGCGCGCCTCGGCGATCCCGAGGCCGGCGTCGTGCTGCCGCTGGTGGACGATGACTTGCTGGCGGTGCTGGACGATTTGGCCGAGGGACGCGTGGCGGATGCTCCCCTCAGCTGGCCGGATGCGGCGGTGTGTGTCGTCATGGCGGCGACCGGGTATCCGGCGGCGCCGGTCCGCCATCTGCCCATCCACATCGATCCGGTGGAAGGAGCCCTGGTGTTCCAGGCGGGGACGGTGGAGCACAACGGGCAGCTGGTCAACGGCGGCGGGCGCACGGTGCTGGCGGTGGGGCGTGGGGCGACGATGGAATCGGCCCGCCGGCTGGCCTACCGGCAGGTGGCGGCGATCAAATTTCCGGGTGGGCAGTTTCGCCGGGATATTGGAGGCCCGGCCTGAAAGATGGGCAAAACCCCATCAGTCCGAACACGAATCACCGGAGGCCGCGGGGGGCGTCCTCAGAGGTCTTTTCGGGCGAAGGCGGCCATGCCGGCCCAGGTGACGGCCGCCAGATACGCCAGGACGTAGAGGATGAAGAGGGCGCTTGGCGGATGGGCGACGCCGAACGGCCCGAGAAACGGCGTCAACGCGCCGGTCACGCCGGAGTGATAGAGGGCGAGCCGGTACAGCGCATCGGACGGCCACAGCACGTTGGCGATGATGCCCGTGTCCCCGAGCGACGGGGCAAACGGCAGCTGAGTGATGGATCCGAGGAGAAACGCGGCGAAGAACAGACCGCTGATGACCAAGCCGTTGGCGAGTGCGGACAACCACACCGAACCCAGCATGGTGAGCGCCGCCATCAGCCAGCTCTCCAATACAAAGAGACCCAGCACCAAGGGGTATGTGCGCCACACGGTGCTCACCGTGGGGAAGTGCACGTGCACCAGCAGCATCACGCCCGACACCAGGACGACGGCGTACGCCGTCGCCAGGGCGCCGTATCCCGCGAGTCGTCCGAAATATAAAGACGCCCGCGAGAGTGGTCGCGTGGCGACGGCCAGCAGGGCTCCCGACTCCACCTCGCCGGTTATCGCCGACGAGAGCGCCAGGATGGCGAAAAAGGCAATCATGACGTAGGCAAAGAACAAGGAAAGGCTCAGCAGCAGCGTCGCCGCCAAGGGCTCGCTCACGGCCCCCGCCGGACCGGCGCTGGTCAAGTTCGCCTGGAGCGCGCTCAACAGCCATTGAAGGAGTCCCAGAAAGGCAACGGTGGCCAGAACGGCCACCAGGCTGAAGCGTTTGCGCGTGGCCTCCCAGAGCGTGATGCGCGCCATGGTGACCCACATCAGCGGTCATCCTCGCGGACGACGTCCAAGAACCAGGCGTCCAATGTTTGGCCGACCGGCTCCGACAGGTAGACGTCGATCCGGTTCGCGGCCAGGACACGGTGCACGGAGGGCAGGAGAGCCCAGTCAACGGCGACCCGAATGCCCGGACCGCCATGCTCGGGCGGCACCTCTTCCCAGTCGAACGGATCCAAGGCCTCCCGTACGGCCGGTGTGAGCTCCCCGGTCGTGAGTCGGAATTCGGAGCGGCTCGAGCGGATGACCGAGGCCACGCTGCCGGTTCTCAGCAGGCGCCCGTGATGCAGCAGGCCCACCGTGTCGCAGAGGCCCTGCACGTCGGTCAGGAGATGGCTGTTCAACAGCACCGTTACGCCATCCTGATTGAGACGGCGCAAGAGCTCCATGAGGTCGTGGCGGCCGAGCGGATCCAAGGCAGAGGTGGGCTCATCCAAAAACAAGAGGTCAGGCCGGCCCACCAGCGCGACGGCCCAGCCCAAGCGCTGCTGCATGCCTTTGGAAAAGGCGGCCACCTTGGCCGCCCCTTGACCCTCCAGGCCGACTTGAGCCAAGAGCGCTTCCAGCCGATCGTCATCGGACGCGGCACCGGCCAGCAGCGCGTGCGCCGTCAGCACTTCCCGCGCCGAAAGCCAGGGTGGATACCGAAACAGTTCGGGTAGATAGCCGATGCGGCGCCGCACGGCGACCTCGGTGTGAGGGCGGCCCAAAAGGCGGGCGCCCCCCTCGGTGGGCCGCGCCAGCCCCAGCAGCACTTTGACCAGCGTGCTCTTGCCGGCGCCGTTGGGGCCGAGCAGTCCGAAGAGCGACCCGGATCGCACCGCCAGCGTCACGCGGTCCAGTGCGATCCGGGATCCGTAGCGCTTGCTGAGCGCCAGAGTCTGGATGGCGGCGCTCACCGGAACAGCCGACGGGCCATGGCCACAAATTGCGACGGCGCGATGGGGGTGGGAGCATGAGCGCCGAAACCGACCAGCACGCCGTCCTGTTCCCACACCAGGGCCAGACCGCGACCGCTCGGACTCACCTCCAGCACCGCTGGATGGCCGTCCATGGTCACGTTGCGGCTCTGTCCCATCACCGGCAGGATGAGGGTGTTCCTCCAGTTGCCGATGCTGGAAATGGTGCGGGCCAGGCTGGGCGGCAGGAAGGGCAGGCCCAGGATGGCGTTGCGCACCGCCGTGACGTCGACGCCGGCAGGCAGGGACAGCGCCGGTTGACGAAGCTCGACGAGCCCGTAGCTGACGCCTCCGCGCGTGGCCGCGGTGGTGGCGGACTCCGGTACGGTTAGAACAAAGGGCACCTCGTTCAACGCGGCGGGGAAGTACTGGCGACCGTGGTCCATGGCGATGAGCTGATTGATGTGGGACACATTGAGGCGAAACGTGATGCGGTTCGCGGTGGTGACACGGCTGGTCGCCGCTCCCCAGGACCCCGGCCACAGATCGGGAAGCCGGGCGACGGTGGGCAGGCTCGCGACCGGCACCATCCGGCTCGAGGCGGACGTCAACGGACTGACGGAGCCATAGTAGCTCAGTTTGACCGTGCCGCCGCGCGAGAGCGCCCCCATCAGCGCCTGCACCTGCGAGGGCGTAATGGTGGCGCTCGCGACGGCCTTCACCTGGAAGATGTTGAGCACGTCGGCCAACGTGGTGCGTCCGGCACCCAGAGAGACCACGAAAAAGGCGAGCAGGGCGGCGGCCGCTGCGGCGACGATCGCACGCCGCGAGCGGGGGCGTGGCCGCCGGACGGGCACGGGCCGGCCCGCATGAGCCTGATCACTGAATCCCAACAGGGTGGCCGCCTCGGCCAGACGCTCGGCGCAGAGCGGACAGGCCTCCAGATGCTGGAACAGGGACTCCGTCAGATCCACTTCCCCATCCAGATAGCGCATCCAGGTGGTTTCGTCGGGACAAGAACTCGCCTCCGGTCGGGAGGGTGGCGTTACGGGCATGCAATCACTTCCTTGCTTGATGGACATGGTCTCCGCCGGGAGCCCGCATGGTCCGGTCGTAGGCGTCTTTGAGCTTGCGCAGGGCCCGCAGCAGCAGCATGCCGACCGCCGCGGTGTCCACCTGCATGTGGCGGCCAATCTCCCGATACCGGTACCCGGCGTGCCTCAGCAAAAGCGCGCGTCGGTCCCGCTCGGACAGCGTGGCCAGCGCCCGCTGCAGGTTGGCCAAGTCCAGTTGGTGGAGCGCCTCCGCCTCGGACGAGAGCGCGGTCGGCTCGACGGTGAGCGCCTTCTCCGTGCGGCGGCTCAGACTGGCCTGGCGTCCCGCGTCATAAGCCAGCCGCGTGACGACGGTGCGAAGCCAGGCCGATCGGCGGGAGGGATCCTCGGGAGGACGCTCCAGCAAGCGGACAAACGCTTCTTGAACAACATCTTCGGCCAGGGTGGCCTCTCGCGTGAGGATGGTCGCCAGCCGCACCAGACGGTCGTACTCTTTGTGGTACAAGCGCCCGAGGTCGGCGTCGGGAACGTCACGCACGATGGCTGCGCCCTCCTCTCGCTGGGGCTGTAGGGTAGACGGCGCATGGGCCCGGTTTATAACCGACGGGCGAAAAAAGTTTCGACACGGCCCTGTCTTCGACGGAGGAGACCGGCGGTAGGCAGGGCCGTTTGCTGGGATGGTACCACGGGTTGCCGGACGGGGAAAATGACCGACGCGGCGTGGCGCTGAACACATCGCCCCCACGCGACATCGTATACCGTTTCTTTAAGGCCGCCCGAGGACAGCTGCGACGAATGCGAAGGATTGGACCGTTGCCGCCCGAAGGCGTCGCCCGTCGCGGTCGCGGAAGGATTCTCCCACGGATGCCTGAGCGCTTACGACAGGCGGCACTGACCCTTGGTCCCGCCGTGTCATGAGCCCACGCGGGTGTTGGGAGGCGCCGGGCCCCGATCCGGCGGAATCTCCGGGGTCGGGCCGCCCAGCAATGGACCCCGGGGCGGGAGAGCACCCGCCGCTCCGGTGCGGGTAGCCGATTGAACGGGGCTCACCGTCTGGACCGAATGGGATCCGGGGGCCGAGCCGACGGGGATCCGGATTTCTCCGGGCCCAGTCCGGGGGCTCCACCTCGACGCCGATATCTTTCCGCTTCCGTGAAACTCCCCTAGCAGCCCGGACCCGGGATCCGTAACGCACAAGGGAACTCTTAGGGGGTTGTTCGTTCGGTGGGCGGCCCTTTGCCGCGAACGGGCCCTCACCGGTATAACACCGTCAGCAGCAGCGGCCGCCGACCTTGGTCATTATCCTCGGCCCTTTCTCCCGATGATGTCGGTCGGTCCTGCCGAGGGTCCTGGGAGTGAGTCTCCGCAAGCCTTTCGGTATCTCCCAGCTCCATGCCCAAAGGCTGACGGCGCTCTTCTGGTGGCGCCAGCCGTAAACGACCGCCCAATGCCCCTGATGAAAAAGCCCCGCAAGCGAGGCAGGGCGGAAAATTTCAATGGTGCCGGGGTGGAATCGAAGCGCCGACCCGAGGATTGTCCGAGCTGGCATACGGGCCCGCATCCGGTGCTGATGTCTCGGGAATCCGCTTGGAACGCCGCTTTCCGGGGTCCCAAGGGGTCTACTCCGTTGCTCCCCTCCCGTTTTCACCGCTCCTGGTGAGCGATCGCCTCTGGCTCGGTCCGGTTCGCCACCCATAAGCGATCCTTACACAGGATCCGAAGTTCCCGTCGCCGGGGTGCGACCCCGCTCGCGCCCAGCGGAGCGGGGTGGCAGGTCCCTTCTCGGAACCCTATTGGCCCTATGACTCGCTTCACCGATCCCGCGCCTTGTGCTAGCGGGCCGAGCCGCCAGACCATGCCGACAACCAGACGCGGCCTTGGCCCGCATCGCTCTTTCGCCCTCACGGCTGAAACAAGAATCCGCCGGCGGTAGGAAAATCAGGACGTGTTGAAGGCGCCCTCAGGAATCCCCGTAGCAGCCCGGTAGGATTTGATGGCGGGAAACCTCACGGCATTCGCTAAAGAATGTGCTGGACCGGGCCGACGGCGGCCCGGTGGTCTGCGGCTGCATCTTGGCACGGGCCAAGACGATATCCCACTCCCCGGACGGTGATGACGGAGTCGTCGCCCAACTTGCGGCGCAGTTGGGCGATATACACGTCCACCACGCGGGGATCTACGGCCGACGTCTTGGACGGACGGCGTTCCTGTTCCCAGCAGAAGGTCCAGATTTCTTCGCGGGACAGGGTGCGGTGGGGTTGCGACAAAAGCGCCATTAACGCGCCGAATTGGCGCAGCGTCAGGGGGATGGGCCGACCTTGGCGCCAGACCAAGAGCGCGCGCGGCATCACCCGCAGGGCGCCCCAGTGCAGCGTGTCTGGAAACTGGTCAAACATCAAGCCGCCTCCTCTCGCCCAATGCCGGACCGGACCGGCAACACCGGCCGACTCGTCGTCTTCAGTGTAGCGGCCGGCCATAGGCCCCCTGTTACCGGTCCGTTAGGGTTGAGTGAACGGCGCGTTAAGTCTCCGTGAAGCGTTATCGCACCAGCCTCGACTCGCCGTAACCAGGATGATATGGTGTTCGGCGCGAATCCTGCAGACGGAATCCAGCCGCATGCACAGGGCGGCGCTGCGACCGCGCGTCGACCCGGAGCCCCGGGGAAGGAGCGATCGGTGCACGTCTACTTGGGATTGGATATCGGAACCACCCATGTCAAAGCGATGGCGTGGTCGCCCCAGGGTCTGTGGGCACGGGCGTCACGTCTGACACCTTGGTCGGGAACGCACGCCCACCTCCTGGACCCCGACGCCATTTATCACGCCAGTATAGGCGTATTGCTGCAGGCACTGGACGGAATCTCGCCGCGGGCGCGTGCGGCGGCCATAGGCATCGCCGGCATGGGTGAAGCCGGGCTCTATATTGACGGTGCCGGTCGGCCGTACGGCCCCATAGTGGGCTGGCAGGACGTGAGTCAAACCACCGTGCTGTTGGCCCGCTTGCTCCGTTCCTATGACGCCGCCGCCCTATTTCGACGCACGGGCATGAGTCCCGACCCCAAATTCGGTCTGTTGCGGATGATGGCGCAGAGGACAGAACCCGGTCCCCGGCCGCGATTTTGGCTCCAAACCGCTGAGTGGATCGGGTTTCGCCTGACCGGTTCCCGCGCCACGCACGCGAGTCTCGCCGCCCGCACCATGGCCTACAACCTGGAGGCGGAGCATTGGGATGACGAGCTTCTGGCCTGGGCCGACGCGCGGCGGGCAATGCTGCCTGAGGTCCACCGCTCGGCTGTATCGGCCGGGCGCGTGCGCGCCGCCAGCGCACGGCTGGACGGTGCCGAGGCGGTTGTGGCAGGTCATGACCACGGCGTGGCGGCGTATGGGGCGGGGTTGCCTGACGGTGCCCTGCTGAACTCCTCGGGAACGGCCGAAACCCTGGTGGTGCATCGCTCCGAGCCGCTTTGGAGCGATGCGGCGCGGGAACTGGGTGTCATGTGGCAGCCGGCCGTATCGGACGTCCTACAGGTGGCGGGGATTTTTCCGACCGAAGGTGGGGGCGCAGCCGAGCTTTGGGCTCGAAACGTCTTAGCTGTCAATCTTGAGTGTGCGATGCCGCACTCTTCGGGGCACGTGGCCTTTCGGCCGCACGGATTTGCGGTTGGGCGCGCGGCGTGGCAAAACATCGGACCCCAGACAACTGCGGACGAGCTTTATCTGGCTGTCTTGGAAGGTCTCGCCGCCCATGTGGACGAACGGGCAACGGCCGTGGAGCGGGTATTGGGCGCCGACTTCACGCAAATTTTGGCCACCGGCGGGGGATGGCGGCATCCCTGGTGGCCCGAGGTGCGCCGGCGATGTTCGACGCGGCCGTTCCGCGTCATGTCGCCGACCGAAGGCGTGCTGTTGGGCGCGCTGTCGTGGGCCGTAACGGCATTGGGACGCGAAGCGAGGCCGCGGCCAACGTGGGAGCCTGCCGAGTGACCATTGTGCCAAGCCGCAGGCGTCTCCAAGCTCGGAGCAGCAGACGCCATCAGCGATGCTATACTGATGTCGAAGCGACGAACAGCAAAGCGCCCGTAGCTCAGTGGACAGAGCAGAGGTTTCCTAAACCTCGTGCCGCAGGTTCGATTCCTGCCGGGCGCACCAGCTAAAACCCAAGCCCCGCCATGGTTGCAGGGTTTTTTCTTTGCCGCGACCCGCCCCCGCCACCCCGGGGGAGTCCGGACTCGGAGCCCGGCCCGTCTGCCACGCGGGGCAAGTGGTGGCCACGGCGAGAGGGTGGGGCTGCTCGCGGTGGCGCGACGGCGGCCGGTTCACCATCTGGAAGGACGTAGCCCATAAAACGCTCCCCGAGAGCCAGGTGAAAATCTTGCTGGCGGGGCCAGACGACCCCCGAACCGCAGGGCTTCCGCTCGAGCGCCGGCAAGCCTTTCACGGCCCGCCTCAAGCCGGACGGGGACCGCGTGGTGTTCGTATTCAACGAGCAACGGGCATCCGTGCACACGCTAGAATAGGGAAAAGCAGACAGCGGGAAAGAGGTGCGTGATGGACGCAGTCGCCCGGTGTTTGGATCGCGTGACCGCGCGCCAGTGTTGCATCCAGGCCGCCCCGCCCCTGGCTATAGTGGTCCGAGGAATATAGACAGGCCCTGAAGTCCCGATCGTCGTCCATTCGGCGTCGAAGAGAAAACTACAACAGCCCCCGTGCCGTGGAAGGGTTATGTAGCCGGCCAACAAGGCTATCACTTTGCGTACCGCAAGGCTCTCGCCGATCGTAGTGGGGGCCATGCCGACGACACCCATGAGCGCCGGCTACTCGCGTCTGTCGCGCCGGATTTCCTCATCTTCGACGACTGTGGCTTGGGGCAATTCACGCCGCAACAGGGTGAATACGTCTATGAACTGGTGTGCTAACGCGACCGGCACAAATCCTGGATCCCGGGGTCGAACCGCCTGACTCAAGACGGGTATCCGCTGGTCCCGAACCCGGTACTGGCCGAGGGCATACCGGACCGGCTGGTCAACACCAGCTGCCCTATCGTGTTTGAGGGGAAGAGTTTTCGCTCCTTGTGCCGTCCCGGCGTGACCGCGTCGGACCCGGTCTAAGAGAAGAAAGCCAAAGGAATGACTTGGCTACTCCCCGATGGATTCAAATGGCCACTGACAGACCGTGCCGCGCCCGGTGCAGGCCGCCCTGCTGAGGGTGAGCTGGCCGAGTCGGATGACCCGCCGCAGCCCACGGACCCGGCGCCCTGGATCGATTCGTACCTGCTCCGCAGCGTCACGCCCCCATCCCACCCGCGTTTGGGGAACTGACATCATGTATCTCCGGCCCCTGGTTATCCCGGGTCGCCGTGCTGGAGTGGTGCTCGCGGGATGTGGTGGGCGGGGAGTTCTCGGCCACGCTGGTCTGGCCGGTCGTGCAGGCGATGGCCGGCGGCCCGATGAGCAGGGACGGCCGGGGTCGCGCGCACCAACATCTTCCCCGCATGCCTCTGGCGCCGGGCGACCCAGATCGCGATGCCGAAGATGGGAGTCGGCTCTGGTGGCGGCAACACATCACCGGAGGCGGGAGGGGACGGTGACGACGGGTGGACTGCGACCGTCCGCTACGGGACAGAAGTGCGCGACATCGTATGCACACCAGTCGACGCCCCACATCCGCGAGAAGGTCGGCGGAGGCGTCCCCACCGCTGTCGCCGACGCTCTACAGGCGTTTTTGTGCGTGTCAGCACACTTTTGGGCCCTTTTTGTGTTAGACCGTGATGACGGCAGCTTGCGCCTCTGATGGAAACGCTGCGTCGACTCCGCGCAGGTCCCAGCCGCGCAAAATAGCGACCGCGGCCCGATCCGTGGCGACGTGATGGACTCCAGTCCACTCTACCATCTGGAAGAGGGCACTGGCGCCTAGCTTGGTATGGTCGACCGCAACGACGACGCGGTCCGCTTGGGCCGCAAACGTACGGCCCACCGCTGCCTCTAGTTCGGTGGTTGTGCTGGCGCCGAAACGTGGATCGAGCCCATTGGCTCCAAGCACCGCCCAATCCAGGTGGAGACTTCTTAAGCTCTCCAAGGCTTGAGGGCCAGTGGTCTCGTAATTAGGCGGGCGGAGCGCCCCGCCCACGACCACCACCGGGATGGAAGACGTGGTCAATTCAAACGCGATATTGACCGCGTTGGTCACGACGGTGAGACGCTTGCCGGAGCGTGCCAATTGACGGGCTATAAGCGTCGTGGTCGTTCCACCGTTCAGACCGAGAACTCCATCGTTGCTGAGCAAATCCACCACAGCCGCCGCGATTTCGGTTTTTTCTCGGTAGCAACGAGACAGTTTTTCTTGAAACCCGTGCTCCAACTGTTCCGGTTCCATGGCGGCGGCACCGTGGAATCGGCGCACATCGCTCATCTGCCCGCTGAGGCGTTTCAAGTCGCGCCGGATGGTGGCGGACGAGCAGCCGAAGTGCATCGCAAGCTCCTGAACGGAGAGAACGCCCTCCGACTTCAGCAGGGTGACGATTGCCAGCTGGCGAGCCACGGTGGCACGACGGCTCTGCCCGACATCTTGCCTAGCCACGGGGGAGGCGCACCACCTTACCCAGGTTCGCCGGGTGATCCGGATCGTGTCCGCGCATCAGCGCCATGTGCCACGCCAAGAGTTGCAGGGGAACGGTCGCCAAGGGTCCTGCCCACATGTCCCCGGGATGCTGTGGAAGCTCGCAGCGCGTCACTCGCGCTTGAGACTGCTCAAACCAGGCTGGCGCCGCAATTACAGCCAACCGTTGGGTTTGACCAGCTATGTCCTCCAGCACTCTGCCCTCCGCGTCAGCAAATGCGGTCTGGCCCAACAGGACAACCAAGTCGTCAGGACTCAGAGCGCCGCGAGGCCCATGGCGAAATTCCAGCGGGTTGTATGCGGTGACCGCCACGTGGGCCATCTCCGTCAACTTAAGCATGCCCTCGAGGGCCACCCCCCAGCGCACTCCTCCGCCCAGAATCACAATGCGCTCCGGCTCGTCGGTTCCGATCGCATCTACCAGCGTGCGCCCCGCTCGATAAGCCGCCTCAAAACCCTCCGGTATCATCCGGACTTCATCCAAGGACGTCGGGTCCGCAATCGTCCGAGCGATCGCTGCTTGCAAGTAGACAAGAAACCCCGTGAACGACCGGATCATGACCACAGTTGGATCGTCCCAAGCACTCGAGGCGGCAGTGACGTCCGCACTCTGGGCCAGTTCGCTAGCGGGATCCGCCGTCAAGGCCAGGACGCGACGTCCACGGCGCTTGGCATTGGAGGTCGCCCAGAGCGCTTCCGATGTAGCCCCGGAACGGGAGATGACGACGACCTGGTCCACCTCGGCAAGTGCTACATCCGGTTCGAGGCACAGGTCGGCGGCGGGCAGGGCATCGGCCTGCACCCCGAGACGCCGGGCCACAGCCGCCGCCGCCAGGGCCACGTAATACGAGCTGCCGCTTCCGACCAAGAGGTATCGAACACCTGCCGGGAGCGGTTCGGCTCGCTCCAACGCGTTGGTCCATGATGCCGCCTGCCCACGAATCAGCTCGGAAACTTGCTCGCCGATCTCCATCACTCGCTCCCTCTCCG
>DAHVOH010000219.1 GCA_027318915.1 Clostridiales bacterium | reverse complement strand
GTCAGCCAACCCAAGAAATACCCGGCGGCGACTGCCGCCAACAGCAGGAAGCGTCCAAAGTCCGCTCCGATCATGGTGATTCGCCGGCGACCGCGCGCATCCACCCAGGCGCCGGCCGGCACCGCCAGCAGCAAGTAGGGCAGACTCCCGACGGCACTCAGGGCGGCCATGCCCGAAGCTCCGGTCAAGTCCAAGTTTGTGTGTAAAAGTGCCCCTCTGGGGACCGCCGTTAGGCGGTCGCCGCCGCCTCCTCGGCAGGGGCGGGTTCCCGTGCCGCCCAATAGGTATCCAGGTTCACATAACGCCGTCCCGTGCTCCACGCTTCGTGTTGTTCCATGAGGACGGCGCCTAAGAGGCGCTCCGCCGAGGCCCGGTTCGGGAAGATCCGAATGACCCGTTCCCGCCGCCGGATCTCCCGGTTGAGCCGCTCGACATCGTTGGTGGTGCGGAGTCGAAGACGGACCTCCGGCGGATAGGCGAAAATGGCCAGGGCGTCCTCGATGCCGGCCTCCAGAATCGCCACCGCCCGGGGCGCGGTGGGCGCAAAGTCCTCCAGGAGGGACGCCAGGAGCAGGTCCGCCCGCTTCCGGTCCGGAGCGTCGAAGACGGCCCGGAGGGCGGCGTGGAAGGGATCGTGGACCGCCTTCGGGCAGGCATCCAGAATATTCCGGGTAAAATGCGTTTGACACCGCTGCCAGCTCGCCCCCTGAAACTCCCGTTGCAGGGCATTCACCAAGCCGGCATGCTGATCTGAGACCACGAGGTCCACCCCCTGGAGGCCACGTGCCTTGAGATCCTGGCACACCGCCCGCCAGGTCGCCTCCGACTCGCTGTCCCCCACCCAAAACCCGAGAATTTCGCGCATCCCGTCCCGATTCACGCCCAACGCCACGCAACCGGCGCGCTGGCGGACGTGGCCACCCTCCCGGATCCGGAGCACCAAGGCATCGACCAGGAGGAAGGGATAAACCGTCTCGGCCAGGGAACGGGTGCGCCACCCCGCGACGACCGGGTCGAGCTGTTGACAGAGGGCCGACACCGCCGACTTGGAGAGCTCGGTGCCACACAATTCCTCGGTAATCCGGGTCACTTTGCGCGTCGACACCCCATTGACCACCATTTCGAGCAGGGCGAGCACCAGGGCCTGCTCGGTGCGCTGATAGCGGGCAAACAACTCCGGGCTAAAACTCCCGTCCCGGAGCCGGGGCACGCGCAAGGTGATCGGGCCCACCCGGGTCGTGAGATCCCGCAGATACGATCCATTCCGGTGGCCCTGGCGCTCGGGCGTCCGTTCATAGGGGGCGGCCTGCAACGCGTCCTGGGCCTGCGCCTGTAACACTTGGTTCAACACCTGTTCCAGCAATCGGGCCACGCCCCCATCTCCCACAAATAGGTGCTGGACAACATCGTCCCCCAGAGTAATCTGATACTGAGCCATTGATATCTCCTCCAATGATTGATGGGTCTGAACGCTAATCAATCTACCAGAGGGATCAATGGCTCGACCTTTTGGCAAAGATCCAACCTGCTTTTACACAATCATACGGACTCTACTGAAGCTCCCGCGTGCAAGACCAGGACGGCGGTGAGAGGAAGGGCCAGCATACTGATCTGACCCCCCAGGAATGAGGCCGACTGGCCGAACCAGTAACGGCGAAAAGCCGGTTCCCGAAGAAGCGGCGGCACAGTCCGAGCAAGCCAGGCTCTCATGGTGCCGTCCTTCCCAACGCAGAACGAGGCGGGGACTCCGCCTATGGCAATGGGGTTATGGGAACGGAATGGGCATCCGCTCCGGGTAGTCGGGCCGGCACGGATGTCGGCGCGTACAGACTGTCACGCTATCGGAGGAACCCGCCGCTGTCAACGGACGGTGGGGCGGGGGTGAAGATCAACCCGCCGCCGCTCTCCGATCCCCGGCCAGTCTGATAGCGCCGGGCCGCACGAATCCCCCGGCAACCGGAGCGAGGACATTCCGGTCAACGCCGAGGCGCCGCGCTCACCGGAATGGCGGGCCGCTCACCAGCCGTCGTCACCGTCCCCATCGGGATATTGCTTCGGCGCGGCGCCCTTTTTGGCGATCAGCACCGGCTGCTCGGTCTTCACCTGGGGCAACCGTTTGATAACGTGGCATTCGAACTCGTGTCCGTCCCCGAAGTCAAACA
>DAHVOH010000218.1 GCA_027318915.1 Clostridiales bacterium | reverse complement strand
GGCGTTGTTGCGCGCCAGCCGGGACACTTCCAGGCCCAGCACAATGCCGACTTGCCCGAGGGCGACTTCCGCGGTCATCCGGGCGAAGCCGGTTCGCTCAACGAGCCCGGAACCGGAGATACCGATGATCTTCGTCGATGACTGTGACTTGATCGCGTCTCCAGCCGAGCGCCGTGGCACGGTCTGCGAGCTGATATTGCCGGGCAGTGGACTCTCGGTTGTGCTCGACCTGCGTCGTGCTGGACTGGCGCACGTAAACGACGGCGCAGCGGCGCAGGTGATCAGCGGTGATCTTGCTCAGTTCGCTCATCGTCGTGTTCTCCGGGTGTTGGGGCGATTGCGTTGGCGATCAGCCGCGCGAGTCTCGCTACGAGACGGGCGCGCTGCTCCTCGTCGAGGCTGTGCCACGCGGGCAGGACGTCCTGCTGGGATGGTGGTTCGAGAAAGCTCAGCTGCTGCATGGCTGGACTCCGCGGGTACCGACGGTGGCCCAGTATTTGCGGCTTCCAGCCGTTGCAGCAAAGCGTTGACAACCGTCCGGACATGCAGCAGCTCCGAACGGGGGGCCAGCGATGCCGCCTGAGATCGTTGCTCCTCGGACGATGGGCGGTCCTGCGAGGTATGTAGGTCGGTCCATGCCGCAGGCACCAAGGACCGAGTTCCGTCGGGTAGCACCAAGGTCAGCTGCAGTTCGCCGCGCCGGCGGCACCAGCCCAAAACGTCGAGCGCCATGCCCTCAAAGGCATGGCGCTCGCGGACGATCTTTACTTGACGGGGATAGTTGTCGAGGTGGGCAGTCTGTCGAGTGGTCGTTCGATCGGGTCTGCCACGATAAACTGATGGCCAAGGTGGCCGCCAGGATCTGCGACAAGCGCATGCTCAAGCTGATTCGGGCGTCGCTTACCGCCGGGGTGATGGAGAACGGGCTGGTCAGTGCGGTGGATGAAGGTACCCCTCAAGGGGGTCCTCTATCGCCCCTGTTGAGTAATCTTGTGCTCGATGAGTTCGATCAGGAGTTGGAGCGACGCGGTCACCGCTTCGCTCGCTATGCCGATGACTGTAACGTCTACGTACGTAGCGTGCGGGCGGGACAGCGGGTGATGGAAAGCCTCACGGCATTTCTCACGAAGCGGCTCAAGCTCAAGGTCAACGCTCAAAAGAGCGCGGTAGCTCGACCGGGAGAGCGAAAGTTCCTGGGTTTCAGCTTTACGGGCGGAGTGGAGCCGCGACGGCGTATTGCGCCGAAGGCGGTCGTACGCTTCAAAGCGAGGGTTCGGGAACTGACGCGCCGGACGCGTGGGGTGAGCATCGGGAGCATGGTGAAGGACTTGTCCACCTACTTACGAGGCTGGCTCAGCTATTTCGGCTTTTGCCAGACCCCTAGTGTGTTGCGCGATCTTGAGTCGTGGTTGCGGCGCCGCCTGCGGGCGGTGCTGTGGAAGCAGTGGAAACGAGGGCGCACGAGATTTGCCGAGCTGCGCAAACGCGGCGTCGGGGCAGAGCTGGCGATCAAAACCGCCGGCAGTGCCCATGGCCCGTGGCGCTTGGCCAATTCCCCGGCGCTGACGATTGCACTGCCCAATGCCTATTTCGCCTCTCTTGGCCTCCCGCCACTGGTGGTTCGATGATCGACTCAACCCGCCGAACCGCCGGATGCGGACCCGCATGTCCGGTGGTGTGGCAGGGGTGCGCGGGTAACCGCGTCCCCTATGCCTATTCGCGGCGGTGGGTGGTCGGCGTGTCCAGAGAAAGGACACGTCTTCTAGTCGGTGAAAGTCCGACCGGGGTCAAAAGGCCCAGACCTCGTAGCTTGGGAGGCATCGTGGCGCGAAAGCAAGACGATGGGGCCCTCCGACAACATACTCTGAAAGGAGCATGCGCAAAGCACCAGGTTGCAACGTACAGTGAACGCAGATGTAGCCTCGTAACACTGTTCTTCCGGTGGCCGAGACGGTCGATAACGCGCGAAGGCAGCAGGAACCGGGTAGCACGAGTCCGATGCGACGGTTCTCACCGGCGGGGTATCAGCGGCGACATGGTGTGACAGAAGACGTGGAAACTGGAGAAGCCCTCGATGTCCGGCGGGGAAAGCCCGTCGAGGAGACGGCGGCCATAACCGTGAGTGGGAAAGGTCGCCGTAGACATCAGGGTGGCGGATCGGGTCGCAG
>DAHVOH010000217.1 GCA_027318915.1 Clostridiales bacterium | reverse complement strand
CCTTTGCGATGACTATTCTGACTATAGTAGGTCGCGTAATGCCTTCATCTTCCAGTGATTGACATGCGGAGGCTGAGTCAAGAGGAGCTGCGGCTGTCTCCGGTCGGGGAGCCGTTCGGGAACCCCACCGCGATCGCGGAACAGGGACGGACTGCTGAACCGGGTCCACCGAGATGCGCTTGAGCTCAACCGGCTCCGCCGCGTTCGTGCGGTGCGACGCCGGGTGGATTCGCACCTTCCGGCGTCGTCGGCTCACACCTCCTGACCGATAAAGGACCCTTAACCACACAAGGTTTGTCGGACCCGTGGGCCAAAGGATCGTGCCATGCCACGATGCTACGGGTCGGCTGGCGCCATCCCGGGGGCCAAATCGATCCCTGGGGGAGGACACGTGGGATTGCCGGACCCGTTTTGCTTTCTCAGAGGCGGCCATGGCGACCGCAGCGCACCCGGCAAACGATCTCCGGCAATGGCGCCGCGAGTCGAGTTCGTCATGACAAAGCGGCCGGCAGGATGGGATACAGCCGTCCGACGTGGAGGTCAGGCCAGAGATCCGCTGGTACTGGGATCGGGATGTCCTCTATGCTGACCGGGCGTTGCGGTACGTCCGTCGCGACCGCGCAGAAGAGTTACCGACGACGCGTCATCCAGTCGGGCAGGGGCCCCGGCGGGGCCAATGCCGCCCGACGTTTGCCCGCAGGGACCGCATGCTTGGAAGGTCGGCGTCCGGACTGCACTCGTCAGGACTCCGCCGCGTGGTGCGGTGGTGCTCAGGAGCACCCTCACACGGGCGCGTGGCGCCGTTTCGGGTGGAGCTCGGCACCTGGGCCCGGGAAACCGAACAGTTGTCTTCCAGCCCACCATGTCATGGGGCCCGGGCCGGGCACCGAGGTCTCGGAAAACCTCACGTGACGGTGGACGGTTCACCGAGCAGGGAGGTAGCGGGTGAGGATCTTGCATGTTCTCTTCAACGGCACAGTCCCTGATCGTCCCGATGTCGACCCCAGCAGCGGCATCGTCCAGGCCTGCCTGCAAATCGCCCGCGAGCAGGTCAAAGCCGGACACCGGGTATCCGTGTACTTTCCCAGTCGGCCCGCCCGGCGATGGGAATGGGAGGGTGTGCAGATGCTCGGGACTCCGAACTGGCCGTGGGCACGTCTCCGCGTGAAGAGCCGAGTCCTTGACTTTTCCAGTTACGGGCCTCTGCTGCTGACATCTTGGAGATCCCGGTACGACGTCGTTCATGCGCACGGGTTTGGGTACCTTCGTGGGATTCATGCCCAGGGCGTCGTGCAGCATTTTCACGCGGACCCTCAATGGGCGGGATTCACGGCGAGGGACTATCGCCGGGTTGCCCATGACGTCCGCGCGATCGTGACGGTGAATTATGCCATCGCCGAGACCCTGCAGGCGACGGAGAGTCCCCTTCCCCCCGTGTTTCCGGTTCCAATCGGAGTCCGACGCCCGGATGGGGCAAGGGACCCCTCGGAGCGGCAACGGTCACGCCGGGCGTTGGGCCTTGGTCAGGGAGCCTTTGTTCTGCTGTTCGTGGGAGCCGTCGTTCCCGACAAAGGCGTGGCGGAGTTATTATCCGCGTTCAGTGCCCTCGAGCCTTCGAGTGACGGGCCATTTCTCCTGATTGCCGGGTCCAGCTCTTTGTGGCGATCCGAATCCCGGGACGAAACCCCCTATGAGCAACGATGTCGGGAGTTCATCCGAAACACGGGGCTACTGCCTCGAGTGCGATGGCTGGGACTGCTGGACCGCCCACGCTTGGTACAAGCCTATGCGGGCGCGGACGCTCTGGTGGTTCCGTCGCAATGGCCGGAAGCGGCCTGCTTGGCAGCGCTTGAGGGCCTGTCCCTGGGGATTCCGGTGGTGGCCACCGCGGTGGGAGGCGTGCCGGAATACCTGCGAAACGCAGCATGGCTGGTTGCGCCCGATCCCCTGTCATTGGCGGCTGGACTCGAGCGCGTTCGTCACGATGGAGCGCTACGCGAGTCTCTGGCCCAAGCGGGGCTGAAAGTCGTCGGCGAACGGACCTGGCCAATGACCGTGGCACAGCTGGAAGACGTGTATGCCCACATGCTGACCTGAGGGGCCGTCTCGTCCCATGGACCTTGCGACACACACGCGAGGCCCGCGGGCGGACTTCGTCGGGATCCCGAGACCCGCGCGCCGATGAG
>DAHVOH010000216.1 GCA_027318915.1 Clostridiales bacterium | reverse complement strand
CGCCGATCTGGACCAGCTGGTTCAGTATCTGACCACCGCCCATCCGGATGCGTACCGCGGCTTCGGAGGGCCGGTCCCGTTCTACCGGGCGGTGGCGCGCGCGGCGGCCGACCTTCCTGCTCATGCCACCCGGGACGCGTTTCTCGCTCGAGTACGACCGCTTGTAGCCGGCGTGCGCGACGGCCACACCACCATTCACGGGCCCGACCGGGAGAGCTCGTCGGCGCGCGTATGGGTGGACGTTGGGATTGTCGAGCACACGGTGTATGTGCGGACGGTCTACGCGTCGGACGACACGAGACTGTTGGGCGCCCGGATCCTGGCGATTGCCGGCCAGCCCGTGCAGGCCGTCGCCGGCCGCATGGCCGCCACCGTGGGTTGCGACAACACGACGGACGTGCTGCGACACCTGGTGCAGCTCTTCCACGATCCGGCCCTGGCCCGCGCCGTGCTCCCCGACGGCCGGGTGGACCCGCTGCTGCTCACCTGCGAGCGTGCGGACGGGACGCGCGAGACCGTGGCCATGCCCTGGGGGGACCGGGCGCCCGGGGAACCCGTGAGCCCGCCGTCCGCCGTCGTCCTTCCCCGGTGGGGACCGGCCCAAATGGGATGGGGGTTTCTGGACGACGCCGGCCGGGTCGCCTGTCTCCGCCTCGGCCAGCTCATGCGGTATCGCGAAGCCGCGGAGACCTGGCGTCATACGGGCTATCGCCGGGCGCTGGATGACTGGTACCGGGCGGTGTACGGACCCGACAAGCAGATCGCGGAGGCCGAGGTGGATCCGTTCATCGCGTCGCTACCGGCCGCCACCGATCTCCTCGCGGAGCTGGGGAACGCGGCCCACGCGCGGCAGACCGAGTGGGTTATCGTGGACTGTTCCGAATGCCCCGGCGGCAATTCGACCGTCGCGTCCATCCTCGCCTGGTTCCTGTTCGGGGAGGAGGCCGTCCTGGGCCACGACCCAGGCTATCAGATTCCGCGCTATTCCCCGCTGTATGCCGAGAACTATGGGAGTATTCCCGACCCTGGGGCGATGGCCCACGGCGGGTACGACTTTCGCGACGAGGCGGCCTGGCACGCCCGCCGGGCCGGGGCCGCCGGTGCCCGCGCCGAGACGCTCCGAGCGTGGAACGCGTGGGTGTCCAGCGTGCCCACGTTCGCGCGGGCCGTCAGCAGCGGCCGACGTCCCCCGATCCGTCCGCGGGTGGTCGTCGTCACCGGGGCGGAGACCTACAGTGCCGGGTTTGACGTGGCCCTGACACTCCGGAAGCTCGGCGCGATGCACGTCGGCGTCCCGTCGGCGCAGGCGCCGAACGGCTTCATCGACGTCTTGCGCTACACGCTGCCGCACTCGGGGCTGACGGGCCATCTCTCCTTTAAGGAGAGCTTCGCGCTGCCGGGGGAAGCCCTGCCGGACCGGCTGCTCGCACCGCAGATCCCGCTCACCTATGCCCGGCTCAGGGCGTATGGCTTCGATCCGGCAGCCGGTGTGCGGCTCGCGCTCGACACCGTGATGGGCCACGCGGTCCCGCCTTCCTGAGAACGGGCAACCGACGGAGGAACCGGGGCGCCACGAAGGGGGGATGCGCGTGGAAGCCGTGGTCCGGACCGACGTCTTGTTTCACTACGGCCTGCGTTACGACTTCGATCCGGTGCCTGTGGTCCACCGGGGGATTCTCCCGTTGTCCATCGCGGACCCCAAGGCAGCCCGGGCGCGGCTCGACGGCCTACGAGCGCTTTACGGACTGTTTGCGGCCTCCGTGCTCGGACCCGGCGACGGTCGTCATACCGGGATCTTTTTAACCCCTATCGACTTCCGCGCGATGCGCGCCGACAGCCCGGCCATCGCCTGGATACAGGGTTTTGGCCGGTTTGCGATCCCGCTGACCGCGATCGCTCCCGGGGCCGCGGTGCTCACGTGGGAGGGGCCGTGCCCGCGGACCGCGCTCGCTCTGAGCGCCGCGGCTCTGCAGCGGGCCGCCGACATCTGGACTCCGGAGCGGGTGCTCCAATGGTTTGGTCGCGACCGGTTCCGGATGTTCTTTCACGTGCCCCAGGTGGTGACCTTCCAAGACACGATCCCGGTGTCGCCGACGCAGTGGGAGCCTCCCGGTAGCGATCATGGCGGCGCGCGGCACCCGCCGGCAGGACGGTCTGAAGCGGACGGCGGCGGAGCGGGATCCGGATCGGATGCGGCGCGTGCAGCGATTCGCG
>DAHVOH010000215.1 GCA_027318915.1 Clostridiales bacterium | reverse complement strand
CGTCTGAGCGGCTATGGGGATGTAAGATGAGGCAGCCGGGGTTCCAGATAGGGGGTGCAACCAGGACGGGCTAGCCTGTCATAGAGTGCGGCGTGGCACCATACCGAGCAGCGAAGACTATATCCGAAGTTGGCGGCCGGCGCCGCCGGGTTGCGCGCGCGCTCGGTCGCGCTGTGCGATCAGATCCGCACCTGTGACGCCCGCCGTATCCGCGGCTACCTCGGCACGCTCGACAAAGCCAGCTACGCGGCCGTCCAGCAGGGTGTGCGGGAGGTGTTGGACCTGTGAGCGAAACGCTTTCCGCGGCACGGCTGACCGCCGACCGGCCATCGCTGGCGGAACCTGCCCGCGTCTGCGTCCGGGCCGGCGTGGCAGGGCCGTAGGACCGACAGCCAGGCGTGGTCGCCAAGGCGCGTCCCTGACGCTAGAGCTGCCCTTTAGCCACAACTTGGACGCCATGCTGCCGGAATCGGAGCATGTCGGCCGCCGTTCCCGCCGGGATCGTTCGACGCGGTGGTTGGGACGTTCTTTCTCCAGTTCACCGACCTGGGACGGGCGATGCGGGAGACGCTGCGGGTGTGCCGACCCGGTGCGTGGGTGGCGTTCGCGGGATTCACGGCCAGGCTGTACACGGAGATGGCCTGGTACCGGGAGTGGTTCACGCCGATCCTCAACCTGGCGGCCCGGTTCGGCGTACCGCCGTCGATAACGTTGCACGCGCCGGGCGAGGTCGCCGCGGCGCTGGTGGCGGCGGGCGCCTCGGACGTTGAGACGGAGGTCGTGGAGTCGCTGTGGGTGGTGCGGCGGGCAGAGACGACCGTGGCCCACCTCGTCGAGGCGACGGACGTCTTCTCAGCGGTGATGCAGCGAGTGCCGTGGAAGGCGCAGGCCGGACTCGTCGCGGACCTGGTGGCGCGGGGCCAGAGCGTGATCGAACGGACCACGGAGGAGGAACGGACACGTTTTCCGCAGGTGCCCGGCAGGGGGTGTGGGATTATGGGCGCCCTGACGCCATCGCAGACCAGAAATGGTCAGGGAAGGTAAAACCAGGGCTCTGCCAAGGGCCGCCGAACCAGCTCCGGCATGACGTCAATGACTGTCGATGCCGGCCCCCTGGTCCGCAGCCTCTGTGACCAGTTGGACATGATCGGTTTGATCAACGAGATGGTCACCTGGGACCCGCAGCGCTGCAAGCTGTCCCCCGGAGAACTGATCGTCGCCTTGGTGATCGCCTGCTTCCTGCGCCAACGGCCCCTGTACAAGGTCTTCCTGTCCTTCGAGACCACGGACTGCGAACTCCTGATGGGCCGTGGCGTCACGCCGGACGATCTCAACGACGACGCGCTCGGGCGCGCCCTGGACAAGTTCGCCGCCGGTGAACCGGAGAAGATCTTTGCCGCGATCTGTGCCCGGGCCGCCGTGAGCGAGGCGGTGGACCAGCGGTTCCTCCACTGGGACAGCACCACCCGCTCGGTGTACGGCGACTATGCCGGACCGGTGGGCGAGGACGGCGTGCAGGTGACCCACGGACATTCGAAGGATTATCGCAATGACCTCAAGCAGATCATGCTCTCGCTGCTGGCCAATCGCGAAGGCTTCCCGCTCTGGGGCGGCGTCCACGCCGGCAACGCCTCGGACAAGAAGCTGAACCGTGAGGTCATCGCTCAGATCCGGGACACCTTCAGCGCGGAGCAAATGCGATCGCTCATCCACGCGCGACAGCATGTCTGGAAGGTCGGTAACGCCGTGTTCGGCCAGGGCAGCCCGGCGGCGGCGGCTTGGGCGGAGCCGTTGTGCCAGGCCCTGCTGGACGAGGGGGCGGCCCCGTTGCTGGCGGCCATCGAGCGGTTGGCGCCGGAGGACGGCGACGCGGCCAAGGAGGTGCGACTCGGCCTGGAATACTTCGGCGAGAACGCCTCGCGCATGCGGTATCCAGAGTTCACCGCAGCCGGGCTGCCCATGGGCTCCGGTATGGTCGAAGGCGCCTGCAAGCAGGTGGTCCAGGCGCGGGAGAAAGGCGCCGGCATGCGCTGGCGACGCAAGGGCGCGCAGGCGGTGGCCAGCCTGCGCGCCGTCCACCAGCCGGAAAGGAACGCCACCGGCAGCAGCAGGAACAGCAGCAGAAGTGGATTCATGCAGCGTCTTGGCCATCGCCTTGCCCGCGCCCGGACACCTTGCGCCGGCGCCGCGCGCCAAGGCCCAGCCATGCGCTGAGGCCGC
>DAHVOH010000214.1 GCA_027318915.1 Clostridiales bacterium | reverse complement strand
GCATCGACCTGCAGGCCGAACTCGCCAAAGTGCGCGAGGAGATGCAGGGCACCTCCTCGGAAACCAAGCTCAAGCGCCTCTCCAAGCGCCTGAAGCTGATCGAGTCGTTCATCGAGTCCGGCAACAAGCCGGAGTGGATGGTCATGACGGTCCTGCCGGTGCTGCCGCCGGACCTCAGACCCCTGGTGCCGCTCGATGGGGGACGCTTCGCAACCTCAGACCTGAACGATCTGTACCGCCGCGTCATCAACCGCAACAACCGTCTGCGCCGTCTGCTGGAGCTCAACGCTCCGGACATCATCGTGCGCAACGAGAAGCGCATGCTGCAGGAAGCCGTCGACGCCCTCATCGATAACGGTCGCCGGGGGCGGCCCGTGGCCGGGCCCGGGAACCGGCCTCTGAAGTCGCTGTCGGACATGCTCAAGGGCAAGCAGGGGCGCTTTCGGCAGAACCTGCTGGGCAAGCGTGTCGACTACTCCGGCCGTTCGGTCATCGTGGTGGGGCCGGAGTTGCGCATGCACCAATGCGGCCTGCCCAAGGAGATGGCGCTGGAGCTTTTCAAGCCCTTTGTCATGAAGAAGCTGGTCGAGGGTAACATGGCCCACAACATTAAGAGTGCGCGGCGGATGGTGGAACGGGTGCGCGAAGAGGTGTGGGATGTTCTCGAGGAGGTCATCGCCGAGCATCCCGTGCTGCTCAACCGGGCGCCGACGCTGCACCGGCTGGGCATCCAGGCCTTCGAGCCGATCCTCGTGAAGGGCCGCGCCATTCAGGTCCATCCCTTGGTCTGCACGGCGTACAACGCGGACTTCGATGGGGACCAGATGGCGGTCCACGTCCCGCTTTCGGCCGAGGCGCAAGCCGAGGCTCGCATCCTCATGCTGTCCAGCAACAACATCCTCAACCCCAAGGATGGCGCTCCGGTGGTCACCCCCACCCGCGATATGATCCTGGGTTGCTACTACCTGACCCTGATGCGGGATGGCGATCGGGGCGAGGGCCGGGTGTTCGCCGGCACCGACGAAGCGATCATGGCCTACGAGACCGGCCAGGTCTCGTTGCAGGCCAAGGTGCACGTGCGTGTGGGCGAGCAGCGCTTGGAGACGACCGTGGGGCGCGTGGTGCTCAACGAACACCTGCCCCCGGAGTTGCGCTTCGTCAACCACGTAGTGGCCAAGAAGGAACTCGGCCAGATCGTCGCCGACTGCTATCGGGTCCTGGGCAGCGCGGAGACGGCCCGCATCCTCGATGCGATCAAGGAAATGGGTTTCCGCTACGCGACGCGGGCCGGCGTGACGATCTCGCTGGCGGACCTCGATACGCCGATCCACAAGCCGGAACTCATGGCGGAGACGGACCGCCGGGCCGCGGAGATCGATCGGCAGTACCGGCGCGGCCTGCTCACCGCCGAGGAACGCTACACGGCGATCGTCGAACTGTGGCAGCAGACGACCCAAGAGATGGAGCGGCGCGTGCGCACCTCCTTCGACGCGTTCAATCCCGTCTACATGATCGTCCAGTCTGGCGCGCGCGGTCAGTTCGGACAGATCTCCCAATTGATCGGGATGCGAGGCTTGATGAGCGACCCGTCGGGGCGGACGATTGAGGTTCCCGTGAAGGCGAGTTTTCGCGAGGGACTGTCCGTCCTGGAGTTCTTCACCTCCACGCACGGCACGCGTAAGGGCCTCGCCGACACCGCGTTGCGCACCGCAGACTCCGGGTACCTCACGCGGCGCCTCGTCGATGTCAGTCAGGATGTGATCATCCGCGAAGAGGACTGCGGGGCACCGAGCGGGGTTGTGGTGGAGACCATCCGCGACGGCAACCAGGTGATCGAGCCCCTGGTGGAGCGCGTGTCCGGTCGGGTCGTGGTGCGCGATGTCGTGCATCCGGAGACCGGAGAGATCCTGGCGGAGGCGGAGACCCTCGTGGATGGCGTTCAGGCGCAGGGGATCGTCGACGCCGGCGTGACCGAGGTGGAGATCCGCTCCATCCTCACCTGCCGCAGCCGCTATGGGGTGTGCGCGAAGTGTTATGGGCGCAATCTCGCCACCGGGCAACTGGTGGATGTCGGCGAAGCCGTCGGGATCATCGCCGCCCAGTCCATTGGCGAGCCGGGCACGCAGTTGACGATGCGCACGTTCCACACGGGCGGGGTGGCCGGCGACGACATCACGCTGGGCCTGCCCCGGGTCGAGGAGCTCTTTGAGGCCCGCAAGCCCAAGGGGCAGGCCA
>DAHVOH010000213.1 GCA_027318915.1 Clostridiales bacterium | reverse complement strand
TGATCCCATGGTGCGCGTTCGGGCCCGAGGGTGCCGGGGCTTCACTCGAAGAGCTCGTCCGACCTCGGGCGTTGGCGACAAGGCAGGGGTTCGGCGCCACCTCGGACGGCTGAGGCCGGTCGATCCAGCCCGGGCGCCACCGTCAGGTCGTGTGGCCGGCTGGTCCAGGTCGTGTCCAGGTGGTCAGCACGGGGGATTGGCGACGCGGGTCACGTAGTGATTCTCTGTCGGGTCGTGGCTGGTGCAAGGCCGACTTTGCTGCAGAGTCGCCGGATGGCACACCCGGCCGTGGCCGACAGCCGGAGGGACGAAGACGATGAAGATGTCCTTTGGGTCAAGGCGTTCTGCGAAGTACTCCTGGTGGCGGCCGCTCCGGATCCTGGCCGTGTCCGCCGCCACCGCGTCGGTCGTCGTCGGGACGATGGCGGCAGCGGGACCGACCGCGCCCTACGCCCTGGTCGGGCCACGCGGCGGAGAACTCGTCATCCTGGAGCCCGGTGCGCCCACACGCCTGGTTCCATTCGCCCAAGCTGGACAATCCTTCGCGACGGCCGTCGCGCCCGATGGCCTGGCCTATGTGGCCGATGGTGCCAACGGCCGGCTGGACATGCTCGACCTGCACTCGGGCAAGGTGATCGCGTCGGCGCCCATGCCGCGCTCACCCAAGGCGCTGACCGTGCTCACACCGGACAGGCGGCACGTGCTCGCCGTGGGCTTCGGTTTTGCGCGCCTGTATAACGCATCCGCTCCGTACAACCTGGAAGCGGTGCTCCCCGGGAACGGCGGGATGGCGGCCGTGGTCATGCCCAACGGTCGGCACGCCTACGTGGCCGGGCTCAATCGGGCGGGGATCGACGTGCTGGATCTCCAGACGCACACGCTGGTCACCACCCTGGCACCCACGCAACGCTTTGTCAGCCTTGCCCTGTCCGCCGGAGGGCGGCGGCTCTACGCGTTCAGTCCGGTCAGCGGCGACGTGCTGATGTTTCGCACCTCCGACGGGCAGCTCCTGAAGACCATCCAAACCGCCGAGTCCGGATTCAATCCCAAAAATCCCAGCACGTGGCACGCTGGCTTCATGCAGGCCACCTTCTCCCCCCGAGATGGCGGCACGCTCTTCGCCGCGGCCTTCAGCGGCCATGTGGATCGCTTTCAGGCACGGACCCTCAGCCCCCTTTCGCCGTTTACGGTATCCCTCAACACTGGCGGGCCCAACCAGGTGGTGGCGGTGGCCGTAAGCCCAGATGGTCGCAGGGTGTTTGCGAGCGACGAGAACGCCCAGGGTACGGTGGAGTTCTCCGTCAGGACGGGGCGCGTGATCGCCACCTTCGCCGCTGGCACCGATAGTCGCTGGAGCGTGGTGCCGGCAACGGCCGTCGCGCCCGTGCAGGGGACCGGAGGGGCAGGCAGGTAGCGCGGGTTGCGTGCGGGCCGCATCTTCTGGCCCCGGACGGTGGTATGGGGCCTGGCGCATGCCCTGCACGGTGGGGGGTGCGATCCGGGACCTGTGGTTGTACACATCGGGTCGCACCACCGTCTGCCACGACATGACCGGTACAGGAGACACTCGGCTTCCCAAGCGCCCCGTCCGACGGGGGCGTTTCCTCTGTCCGCCGCGCGGAGCCATCGCGTCCCTCCTGTGCACGCACAGCGGTCAGCGGGAGCATCACGCACAGGGCGCGATTCTCGGTTGGATCCAGCACACCGTGCTGCACACATGCGGGAACCAGCTCACCGCTTTCGGGATGGGCCATGGCGTATGAACAGGCCCGCAGTCGTTCCTGGGTCTCCCCGATGCGGCCGTCGCGGACGATCTCCCCTCGCTGCAGCAGCTCCCATGCGGTCCGGACGTCGTCTGCGTCCATGAAGCGATGCATGACGAAGGTCATGGGTACAGGAGGCCCTTGGCGCAGAGCGCTCACCCCGCCCACCCGACGGAGGGTGCGGAACACCCAAGCGAACACCTTGGGGGGCAGGCCCGGGTGGGCCAGCAGCGCGCGGGTCAGGCGCGGCAGGAGCAGTTGCGGGGGGGCGTTGAAATCAAAGCCCCCGAGGTCCCGGAAGAAGGCATCCCGCAGGTCGAGGTCCCGCTCATCGTCGGGATCCAGCAGGCTGTGCCAGCGGTCGCCGAGATAGAACCCCCAGGCGGACCGGTTGCAACGCGGGTCCCCAACCTGCACCACCCGGTGGGGCAGACGGCCGCCAGCCCCATGCTCGATACGCTCCCAGACCGCGTCGGCCGTCAGTTCCCGATACC
>DAHVOH010000212.1 GCA_027318915.1 Clostridiales bacterium | reverse complement strand
ATCTCAGGGCCCGCCCCTGGCGGCGTCCCCCGGTTGACGTGGGTACGCGCAGCCCTCCGGCGCCGGATCGCCGGACCGGCCCCGCCGATCCGGCGATGCGCGGCTGCCGCGCCGACTCAACACATCCAGGGGGAAAAGTCGTCCTCGTCGTCTTCACCGTAACCTAAGTCTTCGCCATAGCGCGAGCGCAGTGCGCGGTGACGCTTGCCGCGTGCCCACTGGGCGAACAGCCCCGACTGGGCGCCGGGAGGGTTCAGGGCCTGCTCCTGGGTCAGTTCGGTGTAAGCGAGCACCTCGGCTGCGCCAGTCGTCGCGTCCTGCGCGCGGTCCCGCGGAGAGGGTCGCGGATCGTCCGTGGATGCCATCTGCACCACCCCGACGCTTAGCGTGTACCGGCCTCGGGCGATGCCCTCCCGGCAAACACCGGTGGCCATGCCGGGTGGGCGTCGCGTGACGCCGGCGTGCTTCTTCCAGTATGCTCATGCCGGGCGGCATCACACTCCGCCGCGCACCCTTTGGTCCGGGCGCGGCGCGACGCACGATCGAGCGCGACCGGAGCGGCGGACCGGCGGTCGCCCGGACGAGGTCCCGGGCTGTCGAGGCCTTCTGGTTGTGTTTGGCACAGGAGCCGACTTTTGCAGTAGCGCATCCCTGGGGGGTTCTTCCGTGGGCCGATTCGCTTTTGTGCTCCATCCCGTGAGCATGGCCGACTTCCATCGCAAATTCGGAATTTTGAAACACCTACCCGATCATTGGGTCGAGCGCGGTTTTCGTCTGATCCCGCCATGGGTGGGGTCCGAGATCTCTGGCATCGTCTCCAGCACCGGGGCGAGCGCAGATGGTCTGTTCGTGGTGCTGCCCTGGACTCCGCGCGTCCTCATGGAGACACCCTGGCCAGAGACACTGCGCCGTCTGGAGCAGGCGGGACGGATTGCGGAGGCTCGGGGGGCTCAGATCCTGGGACTTGGCGCCTACACCAAGATTGCGGGGGACCGCGGCGTATCGCTCAACGAAAGGTTGCGCATTCCGGTGACCACCGGCAACTCGTACACCGCGGCCACCGCCATCGAGGGCGCCCTGCTTGGCGCCGAGCGCATGGGCATCGCCGCCGCCGCTGCTTCCGTGACCATCGTGGGCGCGACTGGAGCCATCGGCGGCGCCTGTGCGCGCGTCCTGGCGGACCAGGTGGGGGAGCTGGTGTTGGTGGCGCGCGACGCCGCACGTCTGGGGGAACTGGCCGAAGAACTCCGGGACGCACCAGCCGCTGTGCGGGTCGAAGCTGACCTCAAACGCGCGGTGCAGCCCGCCGACGTCGTCATCTGCGTCAGTTCGGCGATCGATCAGATCCTGGAACCGACGGATTTCCGCGCGGGCGCGGTGGTCTGCGACGTCGCCCGCCCACGCAACGTCTCGGCGGCGCTGGCGGGCACCCGAGATGACGTGCTGGTCATTGACGGCGGCGTTATCGCGATCCCCGGCCAGAACATGGACTTCGGCATGAACTTTGGATTTCCTCCGCGCACTGCGGAGGCGTGCATTGCCGAAACAATCATCCTGGCGCTGGAGGGACGCTGGGAATCGTTCACGCTGGGCCGCGACATCTCCGCGCGGCAAGTGCGGGAAATCGCGGATCTGGGTCGCAAACACGGACTGCGCGTGGCCGGGTTCCGTCGCTTTGAGCGGGCCCTCGCCGAGGGCGATATCGAGGCCATCCGATCCCGGGCCGAGAACGCCCGCGGGCGCCGGAACTCATGGTGACGATGATCTGACCGGATGCCGGGTGGGTAGAGCCCATTTTGGTTCCGATAAGAAGTATTATGTCAACTTAGTGGAGCCGCAGGGCCCTTGGTCCAGTGTGTCGGCCCGGCATGCTAATATGAACATGAGCTTATACGATAAACGTCCCCGGTCTGTTGAATGGCCAAAGGAGCCGCGCTGAAACAACTTTTTCTCGGGCGGGGCGCGCGGGAGTCGTGACGCCAGGCGTCGCGACTGTGCGACCGACCGTCACAGGGTTGTGCCTGTTGGTCTCGCGGCATGTGACCTCGGATCGCGGCGATACAACCCCAGCAAATCATGCGGAGCGGGTACCTACTTGTCAAGCAGGCCTACCTTGTTCGACGGCGGCTCCTAAAGGCGCAAGAGCGCCTGGCGGAGATGATGGCTGCGGTCGCCCAGGGTGCCGACCCGCCGAACAAGCATGAGCGTGGCCCGTACAACGACCCGGCCCGCGCCTACCGCTAGGCCTGCCCTTTGCCCACAAATCGGAAG
>DAHVOH010000211.1 GCA_027318915.1 Clostridiales bacterium | reverse complement strand
CAACGCCTTCGAACCCGTTCTTTTGGAGAGCTTTGTCGAACGCCCGCGCTTTCGCGGCACCGCCTACGCCGCGGCCAACTGGGTGCGTGTGGGCCAGACCCAGGGCCGCGGGCGCAACGACCACGAGAAGAGGGGCGGCAAGCCCGTCAAGGACATCTGGCTGTATCCCCTGGATGCGCACTTTCGCAGCGTCCTGACCGGCGGACGCCTGCCGGCGGGCGATCGCGCGCCTGGGCCCCAGCGCCCCATCGCGAGGGAGGGCCAAGGATGAGCACTGCGGAGCCCTGGGCCGCCACGCGCGAGTCCCTGAACAGGTTGTTGGACCGGTTGGAGAGCCCGGAGACCGCCGGCTACACGCTGCAGCAATTGGAGGCGACCATCGGGGAGATGGGCCGCGCGGTGGAACGGCAGGCGCTGCAGGATCGCCTCAACCGCCAGACCCAGCACGAGCAACGCGCCGAGGAGATCCACGACGCCGCCGGCGTGGAGCACTCCCACGTGGAAGCCCAGCACGTGCGCACGCTGGGCACCGTCTTCGGCGAGGTCCACTTCAGCCGGCTCGCCTACCGCCAGCCCGGGACGGCGAACCTGCACCCGGCCGACGCCGAGCTGCAACTGCCCGACGAGTCCTACTCCTACAGCCTGCGCCGCCTGGCCGCCATCGAGGCCGCGCGCGGCTCGTACGGCGAGGCCGTCGAGAGCATTGCCCGGACCACACGCGCCCCGACGACCGAGTTGCACAAGCGGCAGATCGAGGCGCTGGCGCGGCGCAGCGCCCAGGACTTCGACGACTTCTACGCCGCGGCCGAACGGCCGGCGCCCGCTCCTGGGGAGGTGCTCTGCCTCTCCTGCGACGGCAAGGGCATCGTCATGATCCCGGCCGCCCTCCGGCCGGCGACCGCCAAGGCCGCGGCCAAGGCCGACCACCAACTCGCCACGCGGCTGTCCAAGGGCGAGAAGCCCAACCGCAAGCGCATCGCCGAGGTTGGCGCCGTCTTTACGGTCGTCCCGGTGCCCCGCACCCCTACCGACATCCTCGGCCAGCTCGGCCAGAAACGGCGTAAGGTGGGACCACACGCGACCAGCAAGTGGGTCATGGCCAGTGTCGTCGAGAACGCCGCCGTCGTGATCGGCCGCATCTTCGACGAGGCCGAACGCCGCGACCCGGAACACCGCGCCACCTGGCTGGCCTTGGTGGACGGGAACAGAGACCAGATCAGATCCATCCGCAATGAAGCGAAACGACGCGGGGTCCGGCTTACCCTCTTGATCGACTTAATTCACGTACTCGAGTACATCTGGAGGGCGGCTTGGTGCTTCTTTGACCCCGACAGCCCCAAAGCTGCCGAGGATTGGGTCTTGGAGAAAGGCCTGGCCGTTCTTGCCGGCGACGCCTCGGTCGTGGCGGCTGCCGTGCGGCGCAAGGCCACCACCCACAAGCTGAAGCCGACCAAACGCCTCGCCGCCGACCGCTGTGCCGACTATCTGCTGCACCAGCGCGCCTTCCTCGACTATCCCACCGCCCTCCGCCAGGGCTGGCCGATCGCCACGGGCGTCATCGAGGGGACCTGCCGCCAGCTGGTCAAGGACCGCATGGATATCACCGGCGCGCGCTGGGGACTCGACAGCGCCGAAGCCATTCTGAAGCTCCGCGCCTTACGCAGCAACGGCGACTTCGACCGCTACTGGGACTACCACCTGACCCGGGAATATGAGCGCGTCCACGCCGCGCGCTATGCCGGCGCCTCCGTCCCTACCGCCTACTGACCCCTCCCCGCTCCACCCTCACAACCCGCTCCTCCCGGCCGCCGTGAGCCCACTCGCCATGCGCCGCATGACCATCTGCTCACGGCAGCGTCGACTGGCACGTATTCCCTCCTCATCCCTTCAAAAGAGCCGCACCCCCTTCAGCTCGTGGCAGAGGTGGATGCTGCGGTCCTGGATGTCCAAATCCGCGTGACGGATCAGACAGATCTCCTTGCGCCGCATGCCGGTGTCGATCAGCAGAAGGATCATCACGTAGTCGCGCAGCCCGGAAAAGGTCTCGCGATCGCAGGCGGCGAGCAGCAGACGGACATCAGCGTCGCTCAGGGCGCGTGGCAGTTTCCGCCCCTCCCGCATCTTGCGCACGGTGTTGGTCGGCACCTCCTCGGCGGCGACCAACTGCTGTTCAGAGAGATACCGGTAGAAGGTCCGAAGCGTCGAGAGCCGGATGTTGATGGTCCGCGGCGTCCTACCGGCGTCGCGATCCGCCCTCAGGATGCCCTGAATAT
>DAHVOH010000210.1 GCA_027318915.1 Clostridiales bacterium | reverse complement strand
AACCAATCCGGATCCGGAACGCGCGTGCCCGCGCGCTCCGGAGATCCGGAGCAAATACAAAACACAGCAACATCCGGAACATCCGGATCCGGAACGTCCGGATCCGGAACGCGTACGCCCGCGCGCGAGGAGCTGGACCCGCCAGGGCCGGCGGTTCCGGCTGCCGGCGGCCCAGAGACGGGCGAGGCCGCCCGTCCGGCGGTTCCGGATGTTGCCTTTCGCTCCGCCATCCCGGCATCGGAGCCGGGTGCTGGAGCGGCGCCCATCCCGGAGCGGGAAACCGGGGGCATCGACCTCGGGGCGGTTTGCGCCCGGTACGTGGGAATCACGGGCCGGGGCGACCTCACCCCGGAGCGCGTCAGGGCGGCGGCGGGGGAACGCTCCATCGACGCCGGGTACCTCCAGCGCGCCCTGGACTGGCTGGCGCGCCGCATGCGCGCCGGTGGCGTCCGCAATCCCCGCGCTCTGTTCCTCCAGGCCCTGGAGCGGGGGTGGGGCGAGGAGGACCCGCCACCGGACGGTTCCAGACATCCCGCCAAGTGCGGAGACGGGGACGGATCGCCCGTCTCCGTGCCTCCGGTCGCGGTGCCCCAACCCGCGCATGCTGCCGAGGTGGCGGAACCCGCACTGGACCAAGACCTCGTGGCCGTCATGGTCCAGATCGGCGTCACCGAGCGCGTGGCCACCAACTTGAGACAGTGGGACGCGGGGGAGTGTGCACGCCAGCTACGGTGGCTGCCGTACCGGCATGCCAAGGACCCGGCCGCCACGCTGGTGCGGGCCATCCGCGACCACTGGGACGAGCCGGCCCAGGTGGCCGACGAGCGGTGCGCGGAGCGGGAGCGGCAACGGACCCGCGAGTTGCTTGCGGGAATGGACCAAGCGCAGCGGGCGGCGGTAGACCCCGCGGCCCAGACCCGCGGCCGCGCCGCCCTCGCCGAGATGCGAGCCATGCTGCAGGCCAAGTGCGGCGGGATCCCGCGGGTACCGGACACCGCCGACCCTCAGCCAGCACCCCCCGGCGCCCAGACACGGCAAGCACCGCCTTACACCGCAGCTACCGAGAACGTCGAGACCACCAGCCCCCACGAGAAGGCCCCCGCAAGGGAGGGTGCATCGTGCACCGTGACCCCATCCGGCATCACTTCCAGCCCATCGTCCATCTCGGCACCGGACAACCCGCCGGCTTTGAGGCCCTCATCCGGCCGCGCGGCCAGTCGCCCACAGCCCTCCTTGCCGCGCTCCATGCGGCGGGAGGAGGCGCATGCCGCGTTTTCGACGCTCGATCCATCGCGGCCGCATGCCGGGTCGCCGCGCGCTGGATCGGCAACCGGCGCCTGTTTCTCAACGTCACGGCGGCGACCCTCGCCACTGTCGCCGCCGGTGCGGGCTGGCCCGCTACCCCGGACGGGGTGAATGTGGTGTGGGAACTCCCCGAGAGCGAGCCCGGCGTCCGCGAACTCCTGCGCCCCGGTGCCCTCGATGCCCTCGCCGCCGCTGGCGGCGAACTCGCGCTGGACGATCTGGGCGCCGGCTGGGCCGACCTCCACCGCCTGGCGATCGCCGGCCCCGAATGCTGGCTCAAGATCGACCAGGCCATCATCCACGAACTCCCGAGCGCCCGGGCGACAGCCATCCTGCAAGCCCTTGCCCGGACAGGGCCGCTGGTCGTGGCCGAGGGCATCGAGACCCCCGAGCAACTCCGCCTGGTCCGGGCCGCCGGCATTCCCTACGGGCAGGGATTCCTGCTCGACCGGGCCACCGTCCCGATCCCCGCGGTCGGCGACTGAGCCGGGCCCATTCCGCACCCAATCACACCCCGATCCGGGGCGGGGCACCCGGACCTGACCCCGCCCGTAGCCGGAGGCGCCGGGCTCCGCCACGCCGGGGACGACGCGGCGCCCCGAGCCCGGCTCACAGACTTTTCTCTCGACTCTCGGGCTGCGCCCAGTGTGACCCGGCCGGGTCCCGCTCCGGCAAGGGACGTTCGGCCGTGACCATATCCTCGCTCCGCTCCGGTATCCGTCCCGTCCTCCCTGGCGCCGCGCGCCCCCCTGCCTACGCACCCGGCCACCGGGGAGGGCGTCTGTCGCCTGCCCTCCCCTGGCCCCACCTGGCTCGCCCCGAGAGGTGCTGGGGGGGCAGGCGGACCCTGAACGGGGACGCCCGCCGGACCCGCGGCCCCACAGGAAAGGACGGTGCCTCATGTTCAACTCGGTGACCCTGGTCGGCCGGCTGACCCGTGACGCGGAGGCCTCGGAGACCACAGGTGACCATAAGACCCCAGTGGTCCG
>DAHVOH010000020.1 GCA_027318915.1 Clostridiales bacterium | reverse complement strand
TCCATCATGAACCGCCCCGCCAGTTCCCTCGCGGGCGGTCGGTGTTGGTCCGCTCTCCACGACTGTCCAGTTGTCAAGAACCGGGTGCCGCCCATCGGCGACAGCATCGGTTATCTTAGCACATCTCCTGGCCCGGTCAACCATCATTCGCTGGTGCCGTTCATCAATATGAGCCGATAGCGCCTGCCATGCCGCGCCGCACGGGTTTTGTCACCGTCCTGCCGCCCCGCGCGCGGCGACATCCGGCGGCCGATTGATTCCCGCCCGGTGCTGATTTACAATGCACAGGAGATGACGTCCAGGATGGTCAAGGAGGACGTGCCGTGATCCGAGTGCTCGACTAAACAGCCACACGGGAGCAGTCTGCCCGCGTCGCCGTTTAGCAGGCCTCGGGAAGGCACCAGAGCCTTCCCTCACAATGGGAGGGTTTTTCTATGTCTTGGCTGCGTGTCCACGAGTTGGCCATCTCCGCCGGTGATCGCCTTTTGGTGTCGGGCCTCACTTTGCGCATCGACCCCGGCGACCGCATCGGCCTGGTGGGTCCGAACGGCATGGGCAAAACCTCGCTGTTCAAGGTGCTCCGCGGCGACGTGCTGCCGCATGCCGGAACCATCGAGCACAGCGACGACCTGTACCTGGCCAGCCTGGATCAATTGGCGGATCTCGCGCCGTCCACCGTCCGCGAGATGGTTCAGTTTGCCAATCCCCTCATTCCCACGCTCGCCGAGCGCCTGCACGCACTGGAACACGCCATGGCCGATCCGGCCTCCACGGACCTGGATGCGATTTTGCAGGAGTACGCCGAGATTCAGGAACGGTTTTTAGATCTCGGCGGCTACGAATGGGACGCCCGGGTGAACCAAGTGCTGCAGGGCGTCGGGTTCCCCGCCGCCCGCTTTGACGATTCGGTGCAGCGCCTCTCGGGAGGCGAGCGGCACCGATTGGCCCTGGCCCGCGTGGTTCTGTCCGGCGCACCCATCTGGCTTTTGGACGAGCCCACCAACCATCTGGATGTGGACGCCTTGGAATGGCTGGAGCGGACCTTGCTCCAGTTTCGAGGCGGCGTGGTGATGGCCTCGCATGATCGGCGTTTCCTCGAGCGCACCGCCACCCGCATCATCAGCTGGGAGGATGGCAGCTTCTTCACGGCGGCCGGCGGCTATCGCCGCTATCAGGCTCTGCGACAGGAACGGCTGCAGCGCCTGCAGGACCAGTGGAATCGCTATCAGGAGGAACGATCGCGACTGCTCGCCTACGTCGACCGATATCGGGCGGGGACGCGGGCCACCCAAGCCAAGAGTCGCCTGCACGCGGTGGCGCGGCTGGACCGCGAGGCGGTGGCTCCGCCGCCGCGAGCTCATACGGCGCCGCGGCTCCTGGCTCATGGCGGACGCACGCTGGCGGGCACCACCGGTTTGCTGGTGGACGCCCTCATTTTGACGGCCGGACCCCGCCAGTGGCCCGCCCTCTCGTTCAAGGTGCCCACAGAAGCCCGACTGGGCATTGTGGGTCCCAACGGGTCGGGAAAGACCACGCTGCTTCGCGCCCTGGTTCAGAACGCTCCCGGGGTGTACTGGAACCCCGATGCCACCCTGACCTGGTACGACCAGCATGCGGCCGATCTGCTCCCCGCGGAGTTCACCGGCATGGAGCTGGCCCACGACGAGGGTTGGGATCGCGAGACTTGCTATCAATTGGGCTCGCGATTTGGCCTCGGCGCCGACCTGCTGCTCACGCCGGTGGGGTACTGGTCCGGCGGAGAGCGCGCCCGCCTAGCTCTGTTGTTCGCTCTGATGGCGCCGGGCAACGTGCTGTTGCTGGACGAGCCCACCAACCATCTCGATCTGCCCATGCGCGAAGAGTTGGAGGCGCTGCTCCGCAACTATCCCGGGCTGGTTTTGCTGGTCACGCACGACCGGGAACTGCTCGACAACCTCTCCACGCATACCTTGTTCTGGGCTCACGACCGATTCCGTTTCCTGCCCCGCCCCTACGCCGAGGCGATGGCCAGCCAGAGCCGGGCGGGCGCCTAGACGGCCTCCTGCCTCAGAGCTGCTCGGCTACCGCCTTCATCTGGGAAAACAGGAGCAGGTAGTCGGGGCTTCCGGTCTTGGAGTCGGTACCCGACATATTGAACCCGCCGAACGGGTGGGCCCCGACCACGGCTCCCGTGCATTTCCGATTGATGTAGAGATTGCCCACTTCAAATTCCCGGCGCGCCTGCTCGATGCGGTCGCGCCGGGCGGTGTACACCGATCCCGTCAGCCCGTATTCGGTGTCGTTCGCCACCTCCAGGGCGCGCGCATAATCGGGGACGCGCACCAAGGACAGGACCGGTCCGAAAATCTCCTCCTGCTCGAGACGCGATCCCGGCTCCACATCGCCGAACACCGTCGGACTGATGAAGAAGCCCGGCTCCGCGGCGCGCTCTCCGCCCGTCAGCAACACCGCATGCTCCTTTCCCCAGTGAATGTAGCTCATGATTTTCTCAAGCGCCCGGCCATCGATCACGGGGCCCATCTGCGTGTCGGACCGCTCGGCGGGTCCCAGCCGCAGCGCGCGGGTCAGCTCGACCACCCGCGCCGCCACCTGGTCGTACACGGCATCGACCAGAATGGCACGGGAACAGGCCGAACACTTTTGTCCCTGGTACCCGAACGCCGACGCCACGATGCCCTGCGCGGCCGCCTCCAGATCGGCCGTCTCATCCACCACGATCGCGTCCTTGCCACCCATCTCCGCCACGACGCGTTTGATCCACCGATGGCCGGGGCCCGTTTCGGCGGCCAGTTGGTTGATGTGCAAACCGACCTCGCGCGACCCCGTGAAGGAGATGAAGCGTGTCAGCCGGTGCCCCACCAAGTGATCGCCGATGGTGCCCCCGTCGCCCGGCAGAAAATTGATGACACCCGGCGGCACGCCCGCTTCTTCCATGATGCGCATGAACTGGGCGGCGATGACGGGGGTGGCGCTGGCCGGCTTTAACACCACCGCATTGCCTGCCGCCACCGCTCCGGCCGTCATTCCGGTCAGAATGGCCAGGGGAAAATTCCATGGCGGAATGATGGCGCCCACCCCGAGCGGCACATAAAATGCCTGGTCATCCTCCCCCGGCAGGGGCGTGAGCGCAACCGGCGCGTCCAACCGTTCCGCCTGCCGTCCGTAATACTCCAGAAAGTCGATGGCTTCGGCCACGTCCGCATCGGCTTCGGGCCAGCTCTTGCCGGCCTCAAACACCTCATAGGCCGCCATTTCCAGTTTCCGCCGCCGCATGATGGCGGCGCCCCGATACAGATAACGGGCCCGCTCATGGCCGCTCTGGCGGCGAAAGGCGGCAAAGGCGGCCCAGCCCGCCTCCAGCGCCGCATCGATATGTTCGCGGGTAGCCTTTGAGACCTCACCCACCACATCGTCCGGTTGCCCGGGGTTCCGCGAAACCAGGCTGTCGGCCGTGGTCACCGGTTGGCCGTTGATCACCAAAGGATATCGCCGTCCGAATGTCTGTCGAACCTGCGCCAGCGCCGTTTCCATGGCTTCTCGGACGTTTGGATCATGAAAGTTGGCCAACGGTTCTGGCTTGTATGGACTGACCATCGTCTGGATCCCTCCTCCGCGTCTCCCCACCTAAACGCCCGATGCCGATGGACGCCGTCCTAGCGCTGGAGCGGCCGTTCGTTCCAGTCGAGCAAACAGCGCCGGCGCCGCCCGACTCAGGTTGACCGCGCGGCCGTCGCGCACAAAAGCATGCCGGGTGAAGCCTTCCACGGCCACCCGACCCTGATGCTCCACGCGATAACAAAACCGCATGCGCGCCGCCGTCAATTCGTCGGCCCAGACATCCACCTGCACCGCATCTCCCGGCCTAAGGGCCCGGACAAACTGAACCGCCAAGTCCAGCACCAGGAGTTCCACATGTTCCGCGCGCACGTCGTTGTAGTACGAGGCACCCGCCGCCTCCAGCCAGGCCACCCGGGCTTCAGAAAACCAATCCAGCACCCGCGGATGATAGACAATGCCGGCGGCATCGCACTCGGCCCACCGGACTCGGAGCGCCATGCGATGCACCAAGCCCTCGGGCTCGCCCAAGCTCTTGCGCACGCCGCACCACCTCCTCCCCACATCCCTTGATTCGGATCTTGGCGAGGCGCTACCACTATAGATCACTTGACCGGAGTTTGCCGGGACACGCGGCCCGGACGCCGCAAAACCCGGACCTTGCGGTCCGGGTGAATCGAACAAAGTTGGCAGCCCTAAGCGGATTCGAACCGCTGTTTCCGGAATGAGGGTCCGGCGTCCTGGGCCTCTAGACGATAGGGCCATATGGCTGGGGGACCAGGATTCGAACCTGGGCGAGGTGATCCAGAGTCACCTATGCTACCGCTACATCATCCCCCAAACGCGGCGACCCTGATTATAGCGAGTTGCCGCCCGCCGCACAAGCCCGCCTCGCGTCGTTTCCGCCAGCGTCACACCGGCGTCAGCACTTTATGCCACAGCAGGACACTGGCGCCCGCGACCATCAACGCCAGCACCCACCGCAGAAGACCCACCGGCACATGACCGGCGTGGCGCGCTCCCCAGGCCGCGCCCTGCGCGCCCGGAACGGCGACCACGGCAGCCATCAGCCACGGCACCTGCCCAGTCAGCGCCCGCCCGAGCAAACCCGCGGTCGCCGTCACCAGCACCACCGTCAGCACCGAGCCCACGGCCGATCGAAACGGCACCTTCAGGCCTCGCGTCACCAACGGCGTCAATAGGAATGAGCCGCTGGATCCGACCACCCCTCCAAAAAATGTCACGAGCAGACTGGCCGCTGCCGCCACCGGCCGCCAGTGACGGACAGGCTCGGTATCGTCCGCCACCCGGGCGCCCGGCGCCACCAATGCCAATGCCCCCAATCCGGCCAGCACGGCGAACAAAATCAGAAACACCTGCTCGCTCAACGACGCGGCGGCAATGCCGCCCGCCAGTCCCCCCACCACGGCGCTGCCGCCCATCCACAGCACCAAACCCTGATTGACTTGCTGCCGCCGCCAGTAAATGGGCGCGCCGGCCACAGCCGATGCCCATGCCTGCGCCATGCCGATGGCGGCCACCTGGGCGGCCGGCACCGATGCATAACCCAAAACCGGCGGCACCAAGACCACCAAGGGAGCCAGCAGCACCGCGCCGCCAATGCCCACCAAACCGGACAGATAACCGACCACCAGTCCCATCAGAAACAGGATCGCCAACAAGCTCACGGTCTCAAACATGACCTGACGTGGGCCTCCCGAATCCCGCCCGGCGGCGGACGATTGATGCCGGACCCACCCCAGCGTACACTATATAAGCTAAACGACGACTGAAGTCGTCAACGGAACGGAGGGACGGTCCGATGGCACAACGGCGCTGGTATGGTCGCGACGCGGGACTCACGTTTCGCATGGGACTGGTCATGTTCCTGCTGGCCGTCCTCTACCTGGCGTTTATCGCCGTGCTGCTCGCGCTCCGCGTCCCGATTGCGTTTCTCGTCCTGATTGTCGGCGTGTTGCTCGTCTCTCAGTACTACTTTTCCGACCGCATGGTCCTGGCCGCCACGCGCTCACGGCTGGTGACGCGGCAGCAGGCGCCCGAGCTCCATGAAATCGTCGATCGCCTGTGCCAGGTGTCCGACATCCCCCGCCCGCAAATCGCGGTGATGGATACGGACATGCCCAACGCGTTTGCCACCGGACGAAATCCCCAGCACGCCGTGGTGACCGTGACCCGCGGATTGATGCGCCGGCTGCAGCCGGATGAAATTGAGGCGGTGCTGGCCCATGAACTGAGCCACGTCAAGAACCGGGACGTGGCCGTCATCACCGTGGCGAGCTTCTTCGCCACCTTGGCGTCCATCATGGTCCAGCAGTTTTTGTGGTTCGGCATGTTTGGCGGTATGGGCGGCGGCAGACGGCGGGGCAACGGGGTCAATGCGGTCATTGTGGTCTGGCTGGCGGCCATCGTGGTCTGGGCCATCAGCTATTTGCTCATCCGCGCGCTATCCCGGTACCGTGAACTGGCAGCCGACCGCGGGTCCGCCATCATCACCGGTCACCCCTCCACCCTCGCTTCGGCGTTGGTGAAGATTTCGCAGACGGTAAGCCGCATCCCGGACCGGGACCTGCGTCAAGCGGAGGCGGCGGCCGCCTTCTTCATCATTCCAGCCCTGAGTCGCAACAGCCTCTTGGCGCTGTTTTCCACGCATCCGCCCCTTAAGGTGCGTCTGGCCCACCTGGAGGCCCTGGCGCGAGACATGGAGCGCTGACGCTATGGGCTGGCTGGATGACTTGTTTGGCCGGACACGCATCAAGCGCTCGGCGCCGGACAACCTCTTTCGGCTGTCCACCGCCGAGCCCGACATTGAGGACAAGTTGGGCGTGCGTTTCGCCGGGCGGGTGGCCACGGTGTTGCGCGCGCTGGAGGCACACCGTTTCGAAAACGTGGTCACCGAGGTGCGAAACGTCCTGGGACGCCAGAGCCAAGACCTGCCGGTCACGGTGGCGGATGCCACGGACTCTCTGCACTTTCGATGGCTCCTCTTTCATTCGGCGGATCTGACGGCCTGTTTGACGGCGGCCCATTTGGTGGAAGAACTGGCCCAAGAGTCAGGATTCGACGACGCCCTGCTGGCCGCCTTGGCCGACTTCGGGTCATTCGCGCTGGTCTTCAGTTATCGACACGGCACGTTCTACCCCTTTGCCCAGACGGGCCGCCAGCAACGCGACAACAGCCGGGAAATCCGAACGGCAGCCATGCTCGACAAGGTGTTGCCCATCGAGGCCAATCCCGAACTCTGGTATCCCCTCTGGGACCCGCCCTGGGACGCGGGCCGACCCTGACGCTCCCATGCGACAGACCCGACGACGGACACAAACAGCGTGGGAAGCACGCGACGGTTGCTTCCCACGGCAGGCGGCTAATCGATGGGGTGCTGGTCCAAAAGCTTCCGGGCCTCCGCCACCGACATGTCCGGCGAGGGGAGAACCAAGTCCGACGGCACCAATTCATGCACGTTCAGCCGCACACCCTGCCGCACGATGGTCAGCGCTTCGGTCAAGTGCTCATGAAAAGCCGCTTTGTCATTCGCGTGAACGGCGTGCAGCAGAGCCTCGTCGGCGTGCTGCACAGCATCCACCAATCCCCCGTCGAGACGATATTGGCCTTCCGTCATGATCCGTACGATCATGACGCCGTGTTCTTTCCGGCCTCGGCTTTCAATTGGGCCAACTCGGCGTCCACCCCTTGACCGGACTTCATTTTGTTGAGCTCGTCACGCAATGGATCGCCCGACGAACCCAGCGGATCGTTCAACGCCCCGGTGTTGACCAGTTCATCGATGGCCTGGGCCCGCGCCTGCATGGACTCCGTTTTGTCCTGCGCCCGCTGCATGGCGAGTCCAATGTCCGCCATTTCTTCCGACAGGCCGGTGGCCGCCTCGCCGATGTGCACGGTGGCCTCAGCCGCCGAATACTTCGCCTTGATGACTTCCTTCTGGGTGCGAAACGCGTCCACCTTGGCCGAGAGCTTGTGCTCCAGGTCAATCAGCTTGGCCTCTTCCTTCTCCAGGTCAGCCAACTGAGCGTGCAACCCATCCAGCTGTTCGGTGGCCGTCTGCTTGCGCGTCAGGGCCTCCCGCGCCAAGTCGTCGCGGCCCGAGGCCACAGCGGTCTTGGCATCCTCCGTCCATTGCTGGACCTGCTCTTCCAACTTCGCGGCCTGCAATTCGATGCGCTTTTTGGAGGTGACCACGTCGGCCACACCGCGGCGCACTTGCTGCAACTGATCCAGCTGACGCTGGTAGGAATAGTCCAGCGTCTCGCGAGGATCTTCCACGCTATCCAAGGTCTTGGACACCTTCGCCTTGAAAATCGTGGACATTCGCGCCATCAATCCCATGACTACCCCTCCGTTCAGGCTCAGTATACACCCGGTGTAGGGTGGCCAACGATGGGAGACACTCCTCTCAGGGAGTTCCCAGGGAGGCCGGTCGCATGCCCATCATCACCTGTCAGGCCACCAGCTGCCGGTTCAACGCCCGGCATCGATGCACCCTTGCCCAGATTCGCGTCGGTCCCGCTGATATTCCGCAAAGCCCGGAGGTGCTGGGCGCCCAGGCCGCCGCCTATGACGGCCAGCTGCGGGCCGGCTATGCGACGGAGTTCGAGGACTACACCGCGTACGCTCGCCAGCAGTTCGGGTCGTATGCGGCGGGCGCCACCTGCCTCAGCTTTTCGCCTCTCGCGCCGTGACCCGGGCCGGGGACGGCGAACCCTCCCGCTGGTAGTTGAGCGCCGCCCCGATAAAGCTGGCGAACAGGGGATGGGGCCGATTGGGCCGCGACTGGAACTCGGGATGGAACTGCGTACCCAAAAACCACGGGTGCTCCGGGATTTCCATCATTTCGACCAACCGGCGATCCGGGGAAACCCCGGACGCTACGAGGCCCAAGTCGCGCAGACGGTCACGGTAGTGATTGTTGACCTCAAAACGGTGGCGATGGCGCTCGAAGATGAGGTCGCGGCCGTAGGTTTGACGCGCCAAGGTGTGATCCAGCACGTCGCAGGGATAACTGCCAAGGCGCATGGTGCCGCCCAAGTCTTCCACACTCTGCTGTTCGGGCATGAGGTCAATCACCGGAAACGGCGTCTCGGTGTCAAACTCGGTGGAGTTGGCGGCAGTCCAGCCGGCGACATGCCGGCTGAACTCAATCACAGCCGCCTGCATGCCGAGACAGATGCCGAAATACGGCACACCCCCCTCACGTGCCCATTGCGCCGCCTGGATCATACCCTCCACCCCGCGGGCGCCAAACCCTCCGGGCACCAAGACGCCGTCCACGCCGTCGAGAGCGCCCAGTCCCTCCTGCTCCAGGTCCTCCGAATCGACCCAGCGAATCTGGACCCGTGCCCGATGGGCAATGCCTCCGTGGGCCAGAGACTCCACCACGCTGAGATAAGCGTCGTGGAGCGCGACATACTTGCCCACCATCGCGATGGTGACCGCCGCCACGGGGTTGGTCGCCCGCCGGGCCAGTTCTTCCCACTCTTCCAAATGCGCCGGCGCCCCGGCCAAATGCAGCCGTTCCACGACGATGTCGTCCAGCCCCTCCTGATCCAGCATCAGAGGCAGCCGATAAATGTTGTCGGTATCCACGTTTTGGATCACGGCGCGACGCTCGACGTCACACATCAGTGCAATCTTGTCGCGCATCTCCCGCGATAAGGGATGCTCCGTCCGGCACACGATGATATCCGGTTGAATGCCGATGGACCGAAGCTCCTTGACGGAATGCTGCGTCGGTTTGGTCTTCGCCTCTCCCGGCACGTCCAAAAACGGGACCAAAGTCACATGAATGTACAAAACATCTTCGCGACCGACATCGGTCCGCATCTGCCGGATGGCTTCCAGAAACGGCAGGCTCTCGATGTCCCCCACAGTACCGCCAATCTCGACGATGACCACATCCGCCCCGCTGGATTCGCCCACGCGGTGGATGCGCGCCTTGATCTCGTTGGTGATGTGCGGGATGACTTGCACCGTACCGCCCAGATAGTCGCCGCGCCGCTCTTTGGTGATGGTCGCCCAGTAAATGCGGCCGGTGGTGACGTTGTTGGCCTGGCCCAGATTGACGTCCATAAACCGCTCGTAGTGCCCGAGATCCAAATCGGTCTCGGCGCCGTCCTCGGTGACGAACACCTCGCCATGCTGCAGCGGACTCATGGTTCCCGGGTCCACGTTGATGTACGGATCCAACTTCATGGCCGTGACCCGGAGGCCCCGACTCTTGAGCAAACGGCCCAGCGAAGCGGCGGTCAGGCCCTTGCCCAGCGAAGACACCACCCCTCCGGTGATGAACGCGTACTTAGGCATCGCGCATCCTCCATCTGGCCAGTATGGACACCGGGCGGCACACCTTTCTTTTCTTGAGTAGCCTACTACCGACACACCCGCCGAAACGGAGAAGGAGGAGGGGGCTGGTTACTCCCAGCCGTCCTCCTCCTCCAGTTCGTCGCTGTCCTCTTCAGCCCGAAGTTTCTCTCGAGCCGCCGACCCGCCGCCGCGCGTCGCCACCTTGGGCGCCCACTCGCGCAGCCCCCAAAGGCCATTGCCTCGGTAGACGAACCGCACGTCCAGGTTCATCTCCGAGTAAATCTGCGCCATGCGCCGGGGATCGGGGTCCTGCTGCAGCAGCTCCAGCACCCGATCCATCAAATCGTGCACCACGAGTGGCTGCCCATGATCCTTCAACACCTCGTAGACCGCATCGACGGGTCTCATGCGTCACCTCGGTCTCTTCCAATTCCCACGTATTATAGCATCCGCCAAGGCGCCGCCACACACTCGCCCCGCGTCGCCTCTCTCCTCCCCGAACCTGTCCGAAACCGCGGGCAGGACGCCGCCTCGGGGACCGGCGGCTCCAAAAAGACACCGGCCGCTTCAGAACGGCGGCCGGCGTGCGTCGAAACCCGAAGCGCAGGATGGCGCCCGCCATCCCCCGTCGCGCTATGACGGTGTGGCCACCAGATCGTGCTCCCATTGCGTCAACCGTGTGGCCGCTCCCAGAATTTCGGCCATGTCCACGACGCGAAGCCGGTCTTCCACACCCATGGCCGTGACGGCGGCGGAGAACATGGACACATCTTTGGGGCACGCCACCACGAAGTAAGGCACGTCCGGCAGAGCCAGTGCTTCGCGAATCCGTTGGTTGGCCGGCCTCTCGGTCATCCCGGCCTCGTCCATCCAGATGCGCCCGCCGCCCGCTCCACAGCAGAAGCTTTCCGATCCATGCCGCGGCATCTCCACCAGGTTGACGCCCATCAGCCGCAGCAAGGTGCGGGGCGCCTCCACGACCCCGTTCCAGCGGCCCAAGTAGCAGGGATCGTGGTAGGTGGCCCGAATCGAGACCGGGTTGGCCGTCGAGAGGCGTCCCGCCTGAATCAGGTCCACGAACGCCTCGGTGTAGTGCTGAACCGGTCGGGTGAATCCCCATTTGCGGTATTCATTCCGCAACGCGTTCAGCGAGTGGGGATCCGTCGTAAAAATGCGTTCGTACTCCAGATTCTGCAGGAGATCCAGATTCTTCTGGGCCAGCGTCTCGAAGAGACCGTACTCGCCCACGCGCAGGGCCTCGTTACCGGCATTGGCTTCGCCCTCATACAAGATGCCGAAGTCCACCCCCGCCTGGTGCAGCAGCTGGGCCACCAAGCGTGTCAGCGCCTGCACCCGCGGGTCGTAGGACGCAAAGTCGCCCACGAACCAGAGCCAGTCGACCGGCTCCTTGCGGGCATCCTTCACGGGAAAGTCCAGGGCCTTGACCCAGTCCGCCCGCCTCCGCGCCGGCTGGCCAAATGAGTTGCTCTGCCGCTCCCAGGACACCAGCACTTTCTGGGCGTCCTTGGGCACTTCCCCCTCTTCCAACAGGGCCGCGCGCAGTCCCACAATTTTGGGGACGTGCTCGATGAACACGGGACACGCTTCCTGACAAGCCCCGCAGGTCGTGCAGGCCCACAGGGCCTCCGCACTCACGGCTCCCCCCGCCAGCGGATTGGGCTCGCGGCCGGCCATCCGCGCCACCAGCTCGTCGCGCAGGTCCAGGATGACCATTTTCGGTGAGAGCGGCTGCCCCGCCGCATGGGCCGGGCACACCGCTTGGCAGCGGCCGCATTCGGTGCACGTGAACAGGTCAAGCACATCTTTCCAGTGCAAGTCCGTGAAGTCCCGCACGGCGATGGTCTCCTCCGGCACGGTGGGCACCAACTCGCCGGCCGGGCCCAGATTGCGGACGAAGATATTGGGAACGGCCAGGAAGATGTGCAGGTGTTTGGAGTAGGGGAGATACGCCAGGAACAGGAAGATGACGCCGATATCCATCAGATAGCCCACCGTATAACCGATCTCGGCCGCCGTTGGCCCGGTCCAATGCAGGGCCACCCAGAGGCGAGACAGCGCATAGCCCAAGAAGTGGCTTCTGGCCACGGGATCGGCGACGTGCAGAACCTCTCGGCTCAGGAAGGGATAGAACGAGTCGTGGACGACAATCCCCACGACAATCGTGGCGATCAGGCCCAGAATGAGGTACGCGTCCCGCTCGTCCGACCCGTGAAACCGCTCCGGACGGATGACGACCCGGTTGTAGACGGCCATGATGATTCCGACCAGCACCAGCAGGACAAACACGTCCACAAAAGGCGCGAGCACCGGTCCGACGGTGAACCCGGGGACAAAAATTTCTCCCACGGTCTCCACCACGTCGATGAACAGCACGACGAAGCCGGCGAAGATGAAGAAGTGCAGCACGCCGGAGAACCGAATGCGCAGCATCCGGCGATGCAACAACACCTGCTCCAGCGTCGACCGCACCCGTTCCATCCACCGATCGCTGCGAACCACCGGACGTGCCTTTTGCATGACCCGCCAAATCTGCAGAAAGCGAAGTCCGAAGACCGCGCCGGCGGCCAGCGCCATGGCCACGGTCAGGATCATCAGGCCGTCGCGGAACAGCATGCTACCCCGTCCTCTCCTGAATCTTGGCGGCGAGTGCCGGCATGAAGTCCAAGATGTCCACGACGGCGCCATAATGGGCCACTTCGAATATGGGCGCGGTCGGGTCGCTGTTCACGGCCAGAATCAATTCGGCATCCTTCATGCCCTGCAGATGCTCGGGCGCTCCGCTGATGCCCAGAGCCAGATACACCTTGGGTTTGACGGTCTGTCCCGACTTGCCCACCTGACGGGATCGCGGCATCCAGCCCGCATCCACGACCGGACGCGAGCAGCTGACCACGCCGCCCAGGGCCTCGGCGAGCTCCTCCGCCAGGTCCAGGTTCTCCGGTCCTTGTAAGCCCCGGCCCACACTCACCAGGATGTCCGCGCGCGTGATGTCCACGTCGCCAGTCTCGGCGGCGAGCACCTCCAACACGTGCATCGGTGCGTCTTGGGCGGTTCCGGAATCTTCCGCCGGCAGCGAGCGCCGTGTGGGCGCAGCGCCCACGGCCGCCTGTGCCGGCCACGACCCGGGGATGACCGATACCACCGCACCTGTGGGCGGAATGGTCATCTCCGCCACCAGCTTGCCCCCGTAGACCTGGCAGCGCGCCACCAACCGCTCTCCATCCTGATCCAGCGCGATGCAGTATCCCGCCATGGGCACCTGACGCTTAGCCGCGATGGACGCCGCCAGATCGATGCCCAGCGTCGTGTTGGGCACCAAGACCAGCGAGGCCTCGGCGGCGTCGATGGCGGCCAGCGCGGCCCGCTCGGCGTCGGTCGGGAGATAGCGCCCCTCCGGATCGGAGGACATCGCGTCATACACAAAGTCCAAACCCTCGAGGCCCTCCGGCGACGCCGCGCCGATGAGCACCGCGCCCGCCTCGCCCGCCCAGGATCCCCTAAGAGCCAACGCCTTGGTCACCAGTTCACGCGACGGCTCGGACACCTGCCCGCCATCCGCCTCCGCCACCACCAGAATTGCTGCCATTGTTAACCCCCCACCAGTTTGCGTTCCCAAAGCAGCGCCGCCACTTTTTCGGCCACATCCTCCGGGCTGCCCTCCCACATCTCGGCGTGACCCGCGGCCTGGGGACGATAGAGCCGCATCGGCAGCGACAGCGTCGCTGCCGGATCAACCGCCACCGGCACCGAAGCCAATTGGGCGGTCTTCATAATCTGACGTGTCCGGGCGATGGTCACGTACCGCGGAGACTGGCGTGCCGCCTGAATGCCCAGCACCACCGGCGTCCGCGCGGCCATAGCCGCCATGCGGCCCCCGGCATATTCCTGAATGAAACGGATTTGACCATGGGCTTCGTCCCAGCGCACGTCGCGCACCACCGCCGCGTGCGGCCAGCCCAGGAGCGCGCCCACGCGGCCGGCAATTTGCCCGTCGATGTCGTCCACGGCCTGCACGCCGGTCAACACCAAGTCATGGGGATTTTGGCGAAGGTAGAGGGCAAACGCCTCGGCTCGAGCTCCGTTGGTCAACCGCCGGTCAAAGGACCCGGTCAGCTTGACGCCATGGTCGGCGCCTTTGGCCAGCGCAGTGTAGAGCATGTTGTCCACATCGCCGGTGTCGACGGCCACAACCGTCACCTCGCCGCCGAACTCTTCTTTATAAAGGAGCGCTTCCTCAAGAGCCTGCTCATCCCACTCGCTGGGCACGAAGCTCAGGTCGTCCACGGCCAATTCGTCGCCGTCCAACTCCAAGTCCTCGACCAAGTCGGGGACATCTTTCATCAGCACCGCGATGCGCATCATGTTCCTCCTGCCTTGTCGACTGCGGCAGCGCCCCTTTCTCCCCACAACAACCTCGCCGGGAGGGCTCGGGGTGGCGGGACCATGCCCGCGCGCCCCACCTGCCCGACGTCAGCCAAAGGGAGTGCCGGCGCCACGTTCGCAACCGATTTCCTAAAAAGTGATCACAACATCGGATTCGGCCGCCATCTCATTCAGCGCCGTGCCGCCAATCACGCCGTCGATGTCGATCAGGTCCTCAACGCGACAATCGGTGAGGTCCAGGCTGGGCGCGCACACGTAAAACTTCACGCCGGCCTCGCGCGCTTGATCAATGAAGAAGCTCAAGGTGGCGCCGTCCCCCGTGGACTTGATGCGGAGCGTTTCGGCCACGCCCTGCCGAAGCAGGGTGGTCGCCGTCACGGTGAACACCATGGCCGCCTCCCCATCCATCAAGGCGGCCGTCGTAGCCAGAAAGAAGGGGGACGCGGACCGTTCCGGAGCTTCCACCCCGGTGGTGAGAATGTACAGATACTTCTTCGCCTCGTCGGCCATGATCAGCTCCTCCTCGAGCGGTCTCCGCCCCCGTCCGGCTATTTGGTGCGACGCAGCAGGAAGCGATACACGCTGCCTTCCTGCGCCGCCGACAGCAACGTGTGGCCCGTGGAGTTGGCGAATGCCTTGAAGTCCGGAATGGAGCCGGGATCGGTTGCCAGCACCTCCACCACGTCGCCGATTCCCACCGACATCAAACCCTTCTTCGCCCGAAACACGGGCATGGGGCATGCCAGTCCCTTGGCGTCCACCGTCATCGCGATGGACACCGCCTCAGAAGACGCTTCATCGGAATGCATCGGTCCGCACCTGCCTTTCTCGTTGTCGAATCACACCGTTTTGGCGGATGGCTCCGTCACAGCGGCACCAACTCGGCGGCGTTTTGAAACGCCATCGCCAGGTCTTCTCGCGTCACGCCCGGCACCGACAGGTTCGACGCCCAACGATCCCAGGCACGCCGCACACTGTCAGCCCCCACGGATTGGCCCACGAGGGCTTGCGCGACGCGATCCAGCCCGTCGGCGGGATCCACGAAGAAATCTCCGCCAATGAGCACGTCGTCGAACAGGCCGTCCCGCTCGCGGTAAATGACGCGCACCAAACCTCCCGGCGCTTTGTGGACGCCTTCCGACAGCCGAATTCCCTCTTGAATTTTAACGCCTGGCGCTATCCACCCCTCTCGCTGATACACGAAGGCGGGGTCAAACAGTTGCGCCGCGTACTGGTCGCTCCGGAGCTGCTCGGCGTCGGACAGGCGGCCCGGCTCGATTCGTTCGCCCACGGCCAAGGCCATCTCCTCCACCAATGCCGCGGTCGCGCGGGCGCGATCCGGGACCACGCCCAGTTCACGCCGCATGCTGGTCATGTATTCCTCGAGGCTGGCCACCATCTTGTCGCGGAATTTCTCCGAGGACACCTTCAACACGCGGGCCATGCGCTGGACGGGAAAGTCAAACAGGAGGCTCCCCACCAGCACGGTGGCGTCGCCGATGCGCGCCGCCCCCGTCCCGCCGATCTTCTTGCGGCCCACCACCAGGTCGTTGACGGGGCGATGCTCGGCGGCGATGCCGAGCCGGCGGTAGGCGCGCACTTGAGCCGGCAGAAAACGAGCGTACAGAGCCTCGACAGTCGCTGTCCAGCGAGGCAGAATCAAATGCCAAAACACCTGGTCAGCGTCCAGCCACACCGCGCCGCCGCCCACCAGGCGACGTCCGACGAGGATGCCTTCGGCCTCACAGTACGCGCGGTCCACCTCCCGGCTCGCCACTTGGTGAAAGCCCACGCACACGTAGCCGGTCTCGGGGCTCACGATGATCAGCGTGGGCGCGTCACCCGCCCGCGCCGTCTCCGCCACCGCATGGTAGACGGACTGGGAGACGGGTGCCGGAACGGTTCCCAGATCCAACAGGCGCAGCACGGATCCTCCTCCTCCCGCACACGAGCCTGCGCTTGGGCTATGGGGCTGTATCCTGGCAGCGGATGCAGGCAATGCCGGCCGCCTCCAGCTTGGGCCGATACTGCTCCGACACGGACGGCCCCTCCACCAACCCCCACGCGGCCCATGTGTCCGGACCCACTTCCGGCTGGAGCACCGCCAGCCATCCTTCTCCATAAGGGTCCTGGTTGATGACCGCCGGGTCGTCGGCGAGCCGGGGATTGGACGCCACCACCAGGGCCGGAAAGGGTGTGGGCACCGGCCCGACCCACTTGCCCGACTCCACCGTGGCCAGGCTCTTGCCGGCCGCCACGCGCTTTCCCTCGCGCACGTGCACATGCAAGACCTTGCCGGCCCGGGTCTGGGCCGGATCCGTCATGCCAATCCGGACCGTCCCGTCCGGTCCCGGCTGCACCCAGACGTCCTGTTCCACTTGGTACCAGAGACCCTCCGGAAACTCGCACCCGCTGACGAAACCCATGGCCCGCTCCCTTTCCGCCCCCTCAGTGCGGCTGACACCGAATGCCTTCCCGCGCCAGGAATTCCGCGTAGGCGGCCACCCCATCCGGACCCGTGACCAAGGCCGCCGAATCGGCGGCCCAGTCCGTGGGCCGCACCCGAATCAGCCACCCGCGGCCGTAGGGATCTTCGTTGACCGTCGTGGGGTGGGCTGCCACGTCGTGATTCACCTCAACCACCTCGCCGGCCACCGGGGTCGGAATCGCCCCGACCCACTTCCCGCTCTCCAGCGTCCCGGCGCTCCGCCCGCGGGCGAGGGTCTTACCCTGAGACCTCAGGTTGACCACAATAATCTTGCCGGCCAGGCTCTGCGCCACATCCGTCATCCCCACCAGAATCGTGCCGTCGTCCCGAGGCTTTGCCCATACATGCTTTTCGGGCCAATAGTACATCTCAGCCGGCAGGTGACAGCCGTGTTCATCACTCATTGACTCACTTCCCCACCCTCCGTGAGGCCCATGGACCAGGCCAGAATTTCGGCGATGTCCAGCACGCGGAGCTTGCCCTGATTGCCGGTGGATTTGACGGCATCTTCAAACCGGGACACCTCGTAGGGACAGGTGACCGCCAGCACCTCCGCGCCATATTCCAAGGCTTCCAGCACCCGGCGTTCGGACAATCGCATCACCGTGTGCTCCGCGGTGAAACTGTCCATCCACATGCCGCCACCGCCCCCGCCGCAGCAGTAGGCATTTTCCCGGCAGCGGCCCATCTCCACCAAATCCAGCCCCGGCACGGCCTGCAGCAGGGTGCGGGGGGCCTCGTACTCACCGTTGTGTCGTCCCAAGTAGCAGGGGTCATGGAATGTCACCCGGTGCGGGAAGGGCCGGGTCATCGCCATCGCGTCGACCCGTTGCGCCAGGAACTGGGTGTAGTGCAACGTGGGCCATTCCCCCCCGAACCGCGCGTATTCGTGCCGAAAGGCGTTGAAGGCGTGCGGATCGGTAACCATGAGGGTTTGGAATTGGTAGCGTGAGAGAACGCCCACATTGTGCTCGGCCAGCATCTCGAACAGGCCGGTTTCGCCGGCCATGCGCTGGGAATCCCCGGCACATTTCTCCTCCGTGCCCAGGATGCCGAAATCGATTCGGAGCGCATTAAGGATGCGGGCCAGCGCCACCGACGCTTCCTGGCCCCGGGGGTGGTAGGCGGGATAGCATTCCACGAACCAGAGCACGTCCACCGGCTGCTTGTGCTGACTCATGATCGGGACCGGCACACCCGCGCTTTTGGCCCAGTCGGCGCGTCGGCGCGCCGGCTCTCCCAAGGGGTTGCCGTAACGGGCGGTGTTCTCAAACGCCGTCAGCAGCTCGGGCGGCGCGTTGCCGTCCATGACGGCCTGCTCCCGCACGGCGGGCATAATTTGAATCATATTGACTTCTTTGGGGCAGACCCGAAGGCAATTGGAGCATGTGGTGCACAACCAGAGATCGGGACTTTCCCTCAGGTCCATGCCCAGCTGGGTGCGACGAAAGATCTTGCGGGGCGAGTAATCGCCCACCGTGTCGATGGGACAGACGGCGGTACATTTCCCACACTGATAGCAATATCCCAGAGATTCGGCTCCGGGAATGGCCGTAATTTCCGACAGGACGGCCACATCGTATTCGGAGATGACACGCGATTCAAACATGCGGTTCCAGTGGCCCGGCAACGACACGCCGTCCACCACCGCCATCTCCAGTTCAATGGGCTTCGCTTTGTCCGCCAAGGCGGGTTCCCTCCCATCGAGTCAGTCCTAGCAGCGTTTTCACCACCACCGGAAAGGGGGGCAGCACCTCCGTGAATTCGTCCGTCATGCGCCATGCTGCCATGGTGAACAGGTAGACGGCGTACACGGAAGCCAGAGCCACGGTGACCCGATGCGGTTCCGGCACCGACCGGAGACGTCCCGTGCTGGCCAGCACGGCGGCCAGAAACTCGGCCAGGCGCTGGATCTCCTGATACGTGGCCGTCAGTGTCCCTCGACCAACCAGCAGCGCATCATCCACCACCAACAACAGGGCGCCCGTTTGATGGTCCGGCCGAAACACCCATCGCGCCCACCAGGGATTCGCCGGATCCCGCACATGCAACCAGAAGGTTGCCCAATCCACCAGCCAACCGGGACGCTCGGCGGTCTCGTCCAAACGCGCCAGCACGCGCTCGGCGTCCCCGTCCCGCAAGTCCGCCAACCATTCCTGCAGATGGGGCGCCCAAGACGCCCGCTCCTCCGGCGAGATGCGCCGGCCCACCGGCGCCAGATCCCAGAGCGCCGTCCACCGGTCCATGAGGCGGGGCGCCTGGCGGGCTCTGGACTCAAGACTCCTGCCCACATCGGCCAGAACCGCCTCCGTCAGCCATGGCTGGGCCTTGTCCAGAAACTCGCCCACCGCCTGAGCGTCGATGACGGCGGCTGTCATCCCACTTTGGCTTCGGCCCGGCGATTCAAAAAGCCCACCGCCTTGGCCGCCGCCGCGCCGCCCATCGAGACGCTGTCCTCGAGATCCTTGGGACCCGCCGCCGCCCCGGCCACATAGATGCCGGGGACGGGCGTGCTGACGGGATCCAGAGGCTCCGCCGCCGTGGCCAGGAACCCGTGTGGCTCGCGAGGCAGATGAAACACCTCCGCCATGTCCAACGTGCCGCGCGACGGCTCCATCCCCACCGACAGCACCACCAAGTCCATGGTCACCTCTACCGGTCGGCCCATGGTCGTGTCCTCACCCTTGATGAGCAGTTGATCGCCCTTGCGAATAATCTCGGTAACGATGCCGCGAATGTAGTTGACCTTGTACTCTTCCTGCGCCTTCCAGTAGAGCTGGTCCTCCCAAAAGCCGTACATGCGCATGTCGATGTAGAAGATGAAGACTTTGGCGTCCGGGAGGTGACGCTTGAACTCGATGGCCTGCTTGGACGCGATGCCGCAGCACACCTTGGAGCAATATGTGTTGCCGATTTGGCGATCACGCGAGCCCACGCACTGGATGAAGGCGACCCGCTGGGGGGGCTGGCCGGTGGAGGGACGGACCACCTGACCGGTCTTGAACATGCGCTCGGCATCCACCAGGGTGATGACGTCGTCGTATTCGTAGTACCCGTACATCTGGGTCTCCCGGCCGGGGTCGAAGTGCTGAAAGCCGGTGGCCACAATCACAGCCCCCACCGACTCCTCCGTGCGTTCGCCGGCGCGTTCCAACGTGACCTGGAAGTCACCGCCCGTTCCCTCGCTGGCCACCACCCGGGTGTTGGTTCTGAGGTCTATGCGCGGATGCGTCTTCACCCGCTCCAGGATCCCGTCCATGAGGGACGCCGTATCCTGGAGGTGCGGGGTTAGCGTCGCGTAATGGGCGTAGGGCGTTCCTCCCAACCCCGCGCCGGCCTCCACCAACACGACCCGCTTGCCCAGATCGGCGGTCTGCACGGCCGCCTCCAGTCCCGCCGGCCCGCCACCTACCACCAGCACCGTATCTTGCGCCGCCATCCTCCGCTCCCCCTCGCCCGCTGCTATAGAACCTTGTCCCAGGTCAGATACTCCATCGCGCCGCTCTCAATCTGCTTTAAGTCCTCCTGGAACTCCGCCCAGGCCGCTTCGGGGTCGATGCCCATTTTGACCAGCAGCGGCCGATAGTTGGTGGAGTGCCAGTGCAGTTGGGTCACCCGATAGGGATGAGCCCCCAGAGCCAAGGCCGCGAATTGAGACTCCGACATGACCGGGACACCCACGTCGCGGTCGTGCGCCCGGGCGGCAAACTGGCTCTTGTCCAGCGATGTGACGCATCCGGTGTCGTGCGTCAGCACGACGTCCGGATTGGCTTCCTGCTTCATCACCTCGATCTTCCGCAACGTGGCGAAGCTGCGCGTAAAGTCGCGCTGAACGAGAATGTGGCGAAAGCCAAAGCCACAGCAGTCGTACCAGGTGGAGTAGTCGGCCACTTCCGCCCCCAACGTCTGCACCACCCCGGTGACCGCCGCCGTGCGTTGGCCGCCGTAGATTTCCGGGTCGTAGATGGCGTCCCCGGACTCCAGCTTGTAATAGTGGCAGGCCGGGTGGACCGTGGCGACAATGCCGGAGACGTCGCGCACCCGCCGCCGGGCCAACTCGTCGCGGACCGCGTACATCCACTCGCTGTAATGCACGATCTCTTCGGGCATGACGAACGGTCGCCCCAACTTGGCCAGGATGTCCCGCACCTGCCGCCGCAGCTTGGCGTCATGCACCAGTTCGTGCCGAACCTCTTTGTAATGCCCGAAGCTGGTGCCGCAGTGGATGATGGGAAAGTAGCCGCTCTCATAGGCGGCCGCGAAATTGCGCATGGCCACGGCGGCTTGGGCGGCTTGATTGGACGTCGCCGATGCGTAGTAGTTCCAGGCCGTGCACGAGGTTTGATCCCGCGGGTCGAAATAATCGAAGCCCAGCACCCGGTTCAGCCAGAAGATGGAGGTGGAGTACCCCGGGATGTGTCCGCACTGGCCGCAACTCTTGTGGTGCCACGTCTTTTGATAGGGAATCTTCTTCAACCGGCCGTACTTGGTCGGCGCCTCGTAGTATGGTTCGGGGACCGGTTGCACGATCCATTCCCCTTCACGAGCCAGTTGCCACACCGCGTCACGAATGTCATCATCCGGCACCGTGTCCGGATCGCGTTGAAAAACGCGTTCTGTTTCCGGCACCGTGCCGTGGCGCATCATCGGCAATTCTACCGGCTGTCGGCTCGCCATCCGCTGTCGCCCCTTTCTGTTGGATCTTCAGCGCTCCCACCCGGGCCGGGACTAATCGTCGCGGAGATTGTCCTCGAGGACGATGCCGCTGTCCTCCAGAGCGTCGTCCATGATTTCTTCCATAATGTCGTGCAGCCCCTCGTCAATTTCGCGAATCATGTCCAGCGTGCCGGTCAGTTTCCAAATGGCATACAGCTCACGCATGGTCCGTTCGTCCACCTGCCAGGAGAGCGACGTGGTATGCATGGTCTCCGGGGGCAGGGCCCGCCGCCAGAGCACCAAATTGTCGGCCACTTCCTTCACCTGAGGACCCCAATCGGGGAAGGCGTCTTCCTGCAGCATGTCGGGCGACACCTGCGTGCCTGTGGTCATAATTTTGTAAATGATCCGCGTGTAGCCCGCCAGGGCTTCCTTGGTGGTCCGCAGACCATTTTGCACGGCCACTTCCCGCATGATGGTGATGAGACCACCCGGATTGTTCTGCCGCGGGCAGCGCAGGCACGAGAAGCACTGCGAGCAATTCCAGATATCGTCGTTGAGCTGTTCGTAAAACGTCTCGACGTCTTCGCGAGCCAGCGTCTGAGCGATCTTGCGGGGGGAGAAGTCGTAGAAGCGGGCCGACGGGCAGGCCGCGACGCAGATGCCGCACTCGTAGCACCCATAGAGGTAGGTGTCATACCGCGCATCCGCCTTGACCTGTTCGAAGAGCCGGGTCTTCTCCTCGGGACTGACCTCGGGATAACTGCGAGCCGGCATCGACACTTCCCCCCCGCTGTGGCGTCCTAGACTCAATCGGGACCGGTCGCTCAGACGAACAAGCTGATTTTGGCGTCCTTGGCAAAGTCCAGAAACGTTGCCGCTCCCACCACGTCCTCCACCTCGGGCACCAGATCCTCGCGCGCCATGCCCAGCACGCCCATGGACATCTGGCACGCCACCATATGGACCCCCATCTCATGGGCGGTGCTGACAAATTCCCGGATGGGCATCACTTTGGCGTTGGCAAATTGCGTCTTCATCATCGTCGAGACCATGCGCGTGCCGAACGGTACCATCCCCGCCACTTTGGCCATGGCCGGCATGCCGGGATTTCCGGCGATCGAGACCTCGAGCTGGTCGATCTTGTGCTTGTTGATGATGTCGAGTCCCCAGAAGGTGAAGAACAACATGCTCTCCATGTCCATGGCGGCGGCGGCTGTGGCCAGCACAAAGGGCGGGTACGCCATGTCGAGCGAGCCCTTTGAACAGATAATGGCCAAGCGGTCCTGCATCTGACCTTTCCTCCTTCCCCGAGCGCGCGGGGATTCCTTGGTCTCTCATCCGTATTCGAGGCACAGTTCCCGAACTGCTTCGATCGCATCCGCGAATCTCAAATAATCCGGTACGGGTATGGGTGTTGTCTTAGTCTCCCTTATACTCATACCCAGGGAAAAATGCAATGATATGAGGGTGACGTCAGATACTTTTTTGCGCAGGGGGTGACGGCATGCCGACCAGCCTGACCCGGTCCCTCGACGAGATGGGGACGTACTTCCCCCTCTTAGCCCCGTCGCTCAAGGCGATCAACGAGGCGCTTCGCCACATCAATTTCGGCCAGATGGACCACCTGCCCTACTACGAGCCGATCGAGGGCTACAGCATCGCCATCCGGGCTCCTCTGGAGCCGCAGGGTCCCGGTCGTCCACCGTCGGTCGGTCACTGGCAGTTGGAGGTCACCCGCGCCGATCGCGACTATCGGCTGCTTCTGCAGGGGCGCACGGACGGCGACCGGGAGTTGGGCGAATTGTGGTTTCCGGGCGATTCGGCCGACGGTGACCCCGCGGGGCTTGAGTCATGATACCGGCGGGAGTATGTGCGACTGAGCGAAAGGAGCCGGCCCATGGATGAGGCGACCCTGCGGACGGAATACTGGGTGGACAACCGCAGTCGGCGCGACTTTCCGCTCTGGGTCATCTTCCGCCAAATCGGGCAGCAAGCGGGCTTGCACGAGGGCCATCCATACCTCCGCCGGTCGGGCATGCCGCTGGCCGACCTGGTCAAGCGGCTGGAGGCTCATTCCGCCGTGCCGCAGATCGCGAGTGATTTAGGTTGCGAAGAACAGGAACTGCGTGCGACACTGTGGTATCTCACGTGGCTGCTGGAATCCCTCCCAACCCCAGAAGCTTGGGACCAGTGGAATCGCCGCCTGGATGAGGCTTGGCGCGGGGGAGTCCTGGGTGCTCCTTGAGGAGGCCGGCTCCGAAGGCACTGCATGTGTCCAACAAGGCTAACGAGGTGATTTGGCGATGGCGCCGGAGTCGAAGCAACGGCTGGAACGAACGCTGTACTGGGACAAGGAAGACATCACGCGCCGCCTGAACCGGGTGGAGGGACAAGTGCGGGGTGTTCGCGCTATGGTCGAACGCCAGGAGTCCTGCCGGGACATCCTGATGCAGGTGGCCGCCATTGAGGGCGCGATGCGGCAGGTCTCCCGGATTGTCAGCGCCTGCAGCGTCGCCGAGCAAGTTCTCTCCCTGCGGGACGACGGGGAGATCCCCTCCGACGACGTCCGGGCGGCGCTCGAGGCCCTGCTGCGCTGAGCGTTTGGCCCGTGTCCCCTGCAGGTCTCCCCGCGGGCGCGTCCATCGCGCCCTGGCGCCGCGTCGGCCGTCCGCCCGTGTTGACCGCCTCACCGCTGATCTCCGGCCACACCGTCGTCGCGAGGAGATGCCCGGTCACTACTCCGGGTTCGGGAGCCAGTCCCCTCCGGGGCTTTTGCCCGGGGAGGCTTCTTCGGCAGCGCCGAGGGTTTGCCGCCGCACGAGGGGATGGGCCTCACCCTTGTCGGTGGTTGGCCGCCGCACCTGCCGATCTTGCCGCGCGGGCGGCCTCGATGGCCGGCTCGGCGTCGGGCGGCTCCCGCCCTCGGCTGCGGCCTGCGATGCCGGGCACGTAGTCCCCGATTGCCCCACTCCTCCGGCGGCGGGAACGTGGGCGCGGATCGAATTTCCTTTGATCTTCCTTCACATTCCCTTGACAACCCTTTCCTCTAATCATTACCCTTGATGGTATTCCAGACGCCGAATCTCCGCTGACGGAGTACGGGGGACCATTTTTACGGTGAATCCGGCACGGACCGGAGGGGGGCTCCTTCTCCCCCTAACCGCAGGCCAATGGCCTGAGCTAACCCCGGAGGCAAAAACAGAAGGAAGGATGAATTCAGCTGAGGAACACATTCGGGTTCCGCTGGACTGCCACGGTCACTGCGGGGGTCGTGGCGGCCATGGTGCCAGCGTTGAGCCAGGCGGTTCAGGCTGCCAATGTCACCGTCTATCCCGGCGCCCGCGGCTCCGCCGTCCGCCAGGTGGAAGCCAATCTTGAGACCCTGGGATACTACCGAGGCCAGATAGACGGTGTTTACGGGCCCCAACTGGGGGCCGCGATCCGTCGGTTTCAGGCCGATCATCGGTTGATGGTCGATGGCGTCGTCGGCCCGCAAACTTGGGCCGCGATGACCCACACTCTCAGCACCCACCCTTCCGGTTCCATCATACTGACCAGCGTCTTGACGACCGAGCTTCAAGAGGGCTCCAGCGGCGCCACGGTGGCGCACCTGCAGGCCTTGTTGGACGACCATGGCGCGAACCTCGCGCAGGACGGGAAGTTCGGCCCCCTCACATTGGCGGCCGTGGAAACGTTTCAGCGCGACAACGGATTGCCGACCGACGGCATTGTTGGCGCGGAAACGTGGGCCGCCCTGGAACGGACAGCGACCTCTTCCCAGGCGTCACCCACCTTCGCCAGCGCACCTCCCGGCATGCTGGTGGAGGGCGACCACGGTCCGGCCGTCGCTCATTTGCAGGCGCTGTTGGACGAGCATGGATTCCATCTGGCTCAGGATGGAATCTTCGGTCCCGAGACCCTGGCGGCGGTGGACGCGTTCCAGCGCAACAGCGGTTTGGCCGTCGACGGGATAGTGGGCCCGGCCACCCTGGGCGCCTTGAACAAGGTTGTGCTCATGTCCAGCCGCACGCCCGCCGCGGCGCCCGGCTATCTCCAGATGGGCTCCACCGGCCAAGAGGTGCTGATCATCCAGCGGGAACTGACGTCGCTGGGCTACAACACCTACGGGGAAGACGGCATTTTCGGGCCCGATACCCGGGCCGCCGTCATGTCGTTCCAGTCGCATGAAGGGCTGCCCGCCAACGGCATCGTGGGCCCGCAGACGCTCGATGCGTTGCAGCGCGCCCTGTCGACCGATCGGGGAGCACCCACCACACCGTCGTACAACACAAGCCTCGGAAACGCCATCGCCGGCTTCGCCGAGACGCTGGTGGGAGACCGCTACGAATGGGGGGGAGTGTCCCCCGCCACCGGCTTCGACTGTTCGGGCTTGGTCATGTACGTATACGCGCATTTCGGAATCAGCCTGCCGCGTACGTCCTATGCGCAATGGGACGTCGGCACACCGGTCAGTTACAGTGAACTGGAGCCCGGCGATCTGGTCTTCTTCTCCACCACCGGCCCGGGTGCCAGTCACGTCGGCATTTACGTGGGCGGGGGCAGATTCGTCGCCGCCGACACTTACGCCACAGGAGTCAACCTCGACTATTTCTCGTCGTATTGGCTTTCGCACTTCCTGGGGGCCAAGAGGCCCGGGGGAGTGTAGACGGGGGTGGAGGCGACGGCCTCCACCCCTCTCCTTTTGAGGAGGCGACAGGTTGCCTGGTGGCATCCGATCGCGACCGAAGAATCGCTCCCAAGACGCCGCCCTGCGCGTTCAGGCGAAATCGCCGGACCGAGCAGGCGGCGTCTCTGTTTTGACCGGGCACAGACGCCAACAGAGGGAGGGGAACTGACATGGCTAAATCGTTCATCCGTCTGACCGCCGTCGGCCTCATCGTCGCCACCAGCATCGCCTCGGGTCCCTGGTTCTGGCTCGGCGTACTGGTGGCCGCCTTGGTGATGGCCGGCATGGCGGGAGCCGGCGGGCGTCCGGCCTTGCCGTGGATGGGCGGACTGACCCTGCTCATGTGGATTCTGCTGCACGTCAGGGCCATCAATCCCGCCATTGGCTGGACCATCCTCGGCGTATCCGGGGCCGCGTTCGTCTTTCAGTGGATGCTGGGGCCGGGACGGCTCCGCATGCGGCTGATGCGCCGCCGCGCCGCCACGCCGACCGGCCGGCGCCGCGCGGTTTAGCGTTGCCCGAAGCGCGGACGACGACGTTCCAGAAAAGCCGACACGCCCTCGGCCGCGTCGGCTCCCGCCATCAGCCGCAGGACCGCTTCGCGTTCGCGGGCGGCGGGGTTGGGCTCGGTCCAGTGCGCCAACAGGGCACGGGCCTCCGCGATGGCGGCCCCTGATTGAGACGACAGGAGGCGCGCCCAGTTCAGGGCGCAGTCCAGCACTTCGTCGTCGGGCGCGAGTCGGTTGACCAGGCCCATCTCGTACGCACGGCGGCCGTCAATCGGCTCTCCGGTGAGGATGAGTTCCGCCGCATGCGACTGACCCACTAGCCGCGGCAGGCGCACAGTTCCGTTCCAGCCGGGAATGATGCCGAGATGGACTTCCGGTTGGCCAAAGCGGCTGTCGGGCGACGCCACCCGCAGATCCGCCGCTAAGATCAATTCCAGCCCTCCACCCAGGCAGTGCCCGATGACGGCCGCCACCACCGGCTTGGGCAGCTCGGCGATGCCGTCGAACACGGCCGCGCCTCGCCGCAGCGCCGCCTCCGGGGTGAGGCCCTGCCCCAGGAAGCTCGGAATGTCCGCCCCGGCGGCAAAAATCTGATCGCTGCCGCCAATCACCAGAGCCCGAATGGCACCGTCCTGCCGCGCCTCGTCCAGGGCGGCCTCCAACCCGTCCAAAACGTCTGCGGACAAGGCATTGACCGGGGGGTTGTCGATCTGCGCCAGAAGGACGGGACCTTGCCGACTCACCCGCACTGTGCCCATGCTAACCTCCTTGATACACGTGGTATCCGCGACCGGTCGCGACGCCCAAACGTCCCTGCGACTCGCGGCGGAGCAGCGACTCAGGACTCGCGAACCGCTCTCCGAACTGCTGCTCTAGGGCCGCCAGGTCTCGATGGACAACGTCCAGCCCCTGCCGGTCCGCCCACGCCAGAGGACCCTCCGGCAGGCCGGCTCCCGCCCGCATGGCCAAATCAATGTCACGCACCGAGGCAATTTCCTCGTCCACCAAACGGCCCGCTTCCGCAAACGCCGCCAACTGGAATCGTCGCACCAGCGGCCGGGCAGCCTCCACGGCGGCGGGATCCACGGCCGGCGCCGCGCCCTCGTAAAAACCGCTGCCCGTCTTTTGGCCGAGATGACCCATAGACACCAGCCGGACCAGGCTTTCCCCCGGCCGAAAGCGCTCGCCGTAAGCGCGTTGCAACGTCGTGGCCACATCCAGTGTCACGTCGAGCCCCAGTGCGTCGGCCAAGCGATACGGCCCCATCGGCACGGCCCGACTCTCCTCCACCGCACGATCAATGGCGGCGGGCGGGAGTCCGGTCTCCTCGGCGAATCGAAATACCTCCGCAAACGCCCGCATCAAGACGCGGTTCACCACAAACCCCGGACACTCCCGCACCCGGACGGGCAACTTGTGAATCTCCTCGGCCACGCGCACCAAACTGGCCAGAGTCTCGCGGGAGGTCTGGGGCCCCGACACCACCTCCACCAGCCGCATCACGTGAGCCGGAAAGAAAAAGTGGAAGCCGGCGACCCGCGTCGGACGGCCCGTTTCCTCCGCCAAGGCGGCGACGGACAGAGCGGAGGTGTTCGTCACCAGGAGGCTCAAGGTCGGCAGCACCCGATCCAGCTCGGCAAACACCTGCCGCTTGATCTCCATTTTTTCCGGAACAGCCTCCAAGGCCAAGTCGACCGCGCCCAACGGAGCCCAGTCCACCGTGGTGGACAGGTCGGTCAAGCGTCGAGCGGCCTCGCGCTCGGTCAGCCGCCCCCGTTTGACCCGCTCGCCCAATCGCATTTCCACGTGCTGCCGGGCCCTGGCCAGGCGCGCGTCGTCGACATCCCGCAGCAGCACCGGAATACCGCTCAAGAGAAACACGGCGGCGATGTCGGCGCCCATGGTGCCGCCGCCGATGATGCCCACCCGTTCCACGTACATGCGTCCGCCTCCCAACTCCATGCCATTATGGCGCTGATATTTGTAGCGGGCAAATACCTCGCAATCACTCTGGTATACTGCAGCGAGGAGGAGACCATGTCCGACTTGGACGCGTTCGTCAGTCGCATTCAGGCCCTCTTTCCGCGAATCATGCGCCATTTGGATGCCGAGGAAGAGCAGGAACTGACCGGGTTGGACGTGCGCCCCTCCCAGATGGCGGCCTTGGTGGCGTTGGCGGGCAGCGGTCCGAAGACCATGGGTACCCTGGCCTGGGACCTGGGTCTGACCGAGAGTGCCGCCACGCGTCTGGTGGATCGCCTGGTGGACATGAATTTGGTGCGGCGCGAGCGTGACCGCCAGGATCGGCGCCTGGTGCGGGTTCGGCTCTCCTCGTACGGGCGCCAGCTGGTGGACCTGGTGCTGAACCGACGGGTGCAGCAATTCTCCCGGGTCGCCGAACGCATGGCCGAGCCCGACCGAGCCGCCCTGCTGATCGGACTGGAATCTCTCATCGCCGTGTTTGATACCTTGGAGCGCGAGGCCCGGGAGCGCCAGGAGGCGACGCCGGTCGACCCGTCGTGATATGATACAAAAAAGGGCTCCGGCCCCGTATTGGTGATACTCGAAGACTCCACGAACCGAAGGAGGGCAATGCCCATGATCAGCCTGACCGAGGCCGCGCGGGACAAGGTGAAGGAGTTCATGACCCAGCATGACGGGCTGGCGCTCCGCATCTACGTCAGCAAGGGCGGATGCAGCGGGTTCTCGTACGGCATGGCGCTGGATGAAGTGCATGACGACGATGAAGTGTTTCAGCAGGAAGGCGTGTCGGTCATCATTGACCGGGAAAGCCTGCCCTACCTGGACGGCAGCCAGGTGGACTACGTGAACTCTTTGATGGGCGCCGGGTTTGCCGTGGAAAATCCGAACGCGGTGTCATCCTGCGGGTGCGGCCATTCGTTCCGGACCAAGGACGGCAAAGGCGCGCCGGCAAGCTGCAGCCACTGAGGGTGCAGGAGGGCGACGGCCTTCATCGGGTTTGACCGTTTGGACCAGGCCCCGGGGCGCTCCGACGCTCCGGGGCCTCGTGTTGGCGAAACGCGTCCGGCGCGGTGCGGTGACCCGCCACGGCCGCAACCCGAGGGGCCGGAAACGTCCGGACCACTTCGAACCGCCCCCGTGTCCCCGACCGATACAGGAGGGCGCCTCGGGGGCGCGAATGGTATAAGGAGAGGCGTCCCTCGGCAGGGTGCCGGCAGAGAAGGGCAGGGCGATCAGATGACCAGACAAACCGGTCCGACGACGGCGTTTCAGCACGATTTGGCGGCATTGTGGGGGTTTGTGGGCGCGGACTCGGAGTGCGGGCCCCTGCGGACCGTGCTCATGCATCGGCCGGGTGCCGAGCTTCGTGTCGTGACGCCCGCCAATTTCCAGGACTGGCTTTTTTTCGAGACCGTCGACCCGGAGCGGCTTGTCGCCCAGTTTGACCAGCTGGTGGAGGTATACCGCTCGCACGGGGTTGACGTCGTCTTCGTCGAGGGCCAGCGGGAGGATTTGCCCAATGCCCTGTTTGTGCGCGACCTCCTGTTCATGGCCACCGAAGGCGCCATCCTGGCCCGGCCGGGCCATAGAGCCCGGCGGGGGGAGGAAAGGGCGGTGGGTGCCACGCTGGCTCGGCGCGGCGTGCCCATTCTGCGCACGGTCGCCGGCGACGGCACCTTTGACGGCGCGTCGGCGCTGATGGTGGACCGCGATCTGGCCGTGGTGGCCGTCAGTTCGCGCACCAATGCCGAAGGCGCCGATCAAGTGGCGGACCAACTGGCCCGCATGGGAGTGTCCCACGTCATTCGCTGCGCCGTCCCCGTCAATCAGATTCACCTGGACGGCTGCATGAACGTGGTGGACCGGCGGACGGTGGTGATCAATCCCTGGCAAATGCCTTTTGACGCCGTAGAGGAGCTCCGCCGCCTCGACGTCCGCATCATCGAAGCCGAGGTGCTGGATGCGGTGCCCGGGATGGGCATCAATTTCGTCGCCCTGGCTCCCGGACGCGTCGTGATGCCGGCCGGCTACCCCGCGAGCCGCCGGCTTCTGGAGCGCCACCACATCGAGGCCATCGAGGTGGATGTCAGCGAGATCGAAAAGGCCGGCGGCGCCATGCATTGCTTGACGGGCGTTATTCGCCGCGATCCGCTGGATTGACCGCGTTCGGCCCGTTCCGCGCCCGGTCCCGCGGCGTCTTGGCCGAGGGCGCCCGCTCCGCGCCGTGCCCGCGAAGCCAGACGACCACCAGCGCCAGCAATCCGATCCGAATGAACACGTCGGCCAAGTTGAACCAGTAGGGATACGGGGGCACGTGCCAATAGTCCACAATGTGGCCGGTCGTCAACCGCACCAGCAGGTTGGCCAGCCCCCCGCCCAGCACGACGGCGATGGGGAAGCGCAGGCGCCGCGCATAGACGGCCAGCACCGCCAGGCCCGCCAATCCGAGCACTTCGAGGCCGGTGGCCGCTGCCGGGTGGGTAGCCAACATGCCGAAACTGATGCCGGTGTTGTAGACCAAACGCACTGGGCGGGCTTCGCTCATGACCGCGCCGGTGATCCACGCCGCCGCCAGGGTTCCGAGCCCCACCAGCACCGGTCCGCCGTAGGGGGGCAGCCTGTGTTCCGCCATCATCCCACCAGCCTGCGTTCCAGTATCCGCCCCGGCACCATCATCAGCAGGACCGTGTAGCCAATCAGCCAAGCCAGGTCGAACACGTCGTGCATGCCCACCTGGCCCAGGATCAGCGAACGCCCCAGGTCGACGGCGTGGTACAGCGGCAGCGCCAAGATGATGTCCTGCACGAGGTGCGGCAGTCGGCCGATGGGGAAGAACACCCCGGAAAACAAAAACAGCGGGGTGATCACCAGGGTGTAGTAGTAGAACAGCTGCTCGTGCGCGCGGGCGGCGGCCGCCACCCACAGCGCCGGCGCCGCAAACAGAACGCCGGTCAGAATCAGGGGCACCGGCAGAAGCACCGCCCACCAGGAGTGCACCAGGCCCAGAACCAGCAGGACCAGAAAGAACACGCTGCCGTACAGCAGCGAGCGGGTGATTTCCCACAGCATTTCTCCGCCCACGATCTCGCTCACCAGGATGGGCGCGCTGACCATGCCGCTGTAGATCTGCGAGTCGTTGAGCCGGTCATACCCTTCAAACCCCATGTCAAAGGTCACGGCATTCATGGCCGTCACCATGAGCAGCCCGGGACCGATAAAGTCGATGAACGGGTCTCCGTTCATCTTGGCCACATAGGCGCCGAGGCCGAACCCCAACGCCAGCAGATTGGTGAACGGCTCCCCGAAGTTCAACAGAATCGAGCTCTTATAGTTCTTCACCCAGCTCAGATAGTCGCGGTACCACACCATGCGGGCTTGACGAGTGAATCGGGGCCACACCACGGTCATTCGCGCAGCTCCTTTCCCGTCAACAGCAAGAACACGTCCTCCAGACTGGCCGGGCGCAGCTGCAAGCGCTCCGGGGCAATGGGGCCGGCGTTGAGCCGTTCAATCACCGCCGCCCCGTGCCGGCTCAAAATGGCCAAAGCGTCACCGCGCACCTCCACCCGACCCACGGAACCCACGAGCCGCTCCGCATAGGCCGGCTCCAGGCCCCAGACGTCAACCGCCTCGGTCCCGGCGATACGGTCCACCAAGTCGGCCGGAGTACCACGGTCCAGAATCAGGCCATGGTCCATCACCACCAGACGGTCGGCCAGCCGGGCGGCCTCTTCCATGTAATGCGTGGTGACAATGAGGGTGACCCCGTCCCGTGTCAATTCCCGCAGGCGCGTCCAGACCAAGAGACGCGCCTGCGGGTCGAGGCCGGTCGTGGGCTCGTCCAGCACCAGCAGCTGCGGGCGCCCAATCAGGCCCCGGGCAATCACCAGCCGCCGTCGCATCCCGCCCGACAGTTCTTTGACCCGTTGGCCCTTCTTGGCTTCCAGCTGCATGAATTCCAACAGGTCATCGGCCCGGGCCCCGGCTTCCCGTCCCGACAAGCCATAAAATCGCCCGTGGAGCACTAAGTTTTCCTCCACCGTCAGCTCCGGATCCAGATAGTCGTCTTGCGCCACCACGCCCAACCGTCGTTTGACGGCGATGGCGTGAGGATCGGCCCGTTGGCCGAACACCGTCAAAATGCCGGCCGTCACGGGACTCTGACAGCAAATCATGCGGATGGTGCTGGATTTTCCGGCGCCGTTGGGCCCCAGGAACGCGAAGCATTCGCCCTCCTGCACGTCGAACGTGAGGCCCCGCACCGCCTCAAACGATCCATAGCGCTTTTGCAGATTCTCGGCGTGAACAACTGCCACCGGAGCCCTCCCTGTTCCTTCGCGTGATTAACCCAATCTTAACGGCCCGGTCACGGACCGTTAACACAAGTTCTCTAGGCTAAAAGCATCAAGGCGCCGCACCCTATCACGAGGAAGAAGGGACGCAATGGCCACCTGGGACAGCGTCGACGACGCCATGCAGCAGGGCCCGCGCACACGAATGGTGCTGACGGCGGGGCTCGGATTTTTCACCGATGCCTACGATCTGTTCATCATCGGCACGGTGACCGCCTTGCTGACTCCCCTCTGGTCCCTCGGCACCACGCAGCTCATGTGGCTCAACAGTACCTCGCTGCTGGCGGCCGTGGCCGGATCGCTCGTGTTCGGCCGCCTCGCCGACCGCTTGGGACGCCGCACCATGGCCATTGCCGAATCCGTCATCTTGACGGCGGCGGCACTGCTGTCGGCCTTCGCCCCCAACTTTAGCACCTTGTTGGTTCTGCGCGCCGTCATGGGCCTGGCCATCGGCGGCGACTACTCCACCAGTTCCATCATCGCCTCGGAATTCTCGCACCGCAGTCGGCGCGGCCGCCTCATCGCCACCGTGTTTGCGATGCAGGGGCTCGGGCTGGTGCTGGGTCCGCTGTATGCCACCGTGCTCTTGGCCAGCGGCGTCCCCCACGATCTGGCGTGGCGCCTCATGCTGGGATTCGGCGCCCTGCCGGCGCTGGTCGTCGGTTACCTTCGGGTCACCATGAGTGAAACGCCCCGTTTCGCCATCAAACAGGCGGTCAGCAATCAAGCGGACACCGTCCAGCACCGGCTGTGGGACCGGAAATTTCTTCTGCGCCTGATGGGCACCGCCGGGTCCTGGTTCCTCCTGGATATAGCCTTCTACGGCAACAGCGTTTCCTCCTCGTTGATTCTCAAGGCGCTCACCCCCCACTCCGCCCTCCTGGACCGGGTGGCCCTGGCCGGCCTCATCTTTTTGGTGGCCGCGTTGCCGGGCTACTGGGTGGCCGCCGCGACGATGGATCGCCTCGGTCGCCGGCTGATTCAGGTGCTGGGATTCGGCGTAATGGCGGCCGCGTACGGGGTTCTGGCCCTGGTGCCGGGCGTGACGGCCACGCCCTGGCTGTTCCTGGCCATCTACGGACTCAGTTACTTCTTCATTGAATTTGGTCCCAACACCACCACCTTTGTCTACCCGGCCGAACTGTTTCCGGTCGAAGTGCGGGGCACCGCCAACGGCATCTCCGCCGCCGCGGGCAAGTTCGGGGCCTTCCTGGGCGCGTTTCTGTTCCCCCTCATCTTGGTGCAGCTGAAGCTGCCGGGCTTGATGGGAATCCTGGCCGTCGCCGCTGTGCTGGGCGCCGCGCTCACGCTGCTGGTGCTGCCGGAGCCCCGCGGCCTCTCCCTGGAGCAAGCCAGCGGGCAGATTGCGCCGACCGCGCCCGGCGACGCGGCCGCCGGCTAGAGGCCGCCGGCGCCACGGGCGTCGGTCTAGTCCAGGGCCAGGATGAGGCACTTGAGATAGCGCGATTCGGGCAGCAGCGGATGGGAGGGATGGTCCGGCGCCTGCCCCCGCACCTCCACCAAGCGCCCCTCTCGGTGCGCATCATGCAGGGCGGATCCCACCACCTCGATAAACGCGTCCAAATCGACGTGGAACGAACAGCTGCACGTCGCCAGAATGCCTCCGGGCTTGAGCAGCCGGGCGGCCCGCAGATTGATCTCCTTATACCCTCTGAGCGCGCCGGCCACCGCGTCGCGGGACTTGGTGAAGGCGGGTGGGTCCAGCACCACCAAATCAAAGCGGGGACCTCCCTGACTTTCGCGTCTGAGCCAGTCAAACGCGTTGGCGGACTCCGTCCGAAAGCGGTCGGCCAGCCCGTTGCCGCGGGCGTTCTGTTCAGCCACCGCCAGGGCCTCTTCGTCCTGGTCAACGGCCATCGCCTGGCGGGCGCCATGGGCCAGCGCCGACAGCGCGAAGCCCCCCGTGTGGGAGAACATGTCCAGCACCTCTCCCCCGGCCGCATAGCGCGCCACCGCCAAGCGGTTGGCCGCCTGATCCAGGTAGTGCCCCGTCTTTTGTCCGCCCACCAGGTCGACTTGATAGGAGAGCCCGTTCTCCACCACGGTGACGGGATTCACGAGCGCTCCGGCCAGCAGCCGATCTTCCAACGCTAGCGCCTCATGGCGCCGGACGGCCAGCTGTCCCCGTTCATAGACGCCATGCACGCCGGGCAGCGCCGACAGCGTCTTGGCAATGACCGGCAGCCATCGCTCCAGGGGATGGAACGAGACCTCCACCACAATCATGGGGCCGTAGCGATCCACCACCAGGCCCGGCAGGCCGTCTGCCTCGGCGTTCACCAAACGCTGCGCGCCGGTGGACGGGTCGGCGCTGGGCCGGAGTGACACGGCGCGTTCGAGGCGATGGACCAGCAGCGCTTCGTCCACCGCCTCCCGGCGGCTCCATACCCACAACCGGACGGCAATGCTGGACGTGGGACTGTAGAGGCCACGCCCCACAAAGCGCCCATCGGCATCCAGGATGTCCACCTCCGGCGCCGCCGGCGGTTCGTGGGCCAGCAATTCTCCCCGAAAAATCCATGGACATCCGGCCAGCACCCGATGCCGCCCCGGTTTCAGCCGCAAAACCTGACTCATGCCTCGCCCCCTGCCCTATGGTACCCTGGACCCATGGCGGGGAGAAGGTGGGGACCGATGGCCAAGACGATTCGCCTGACGGCGATGACCAGCAAATCCGGCTGAGGCTGCAAGCTAGGTCCGGGTGACCTAGACGCGGCATTGACCATATTGGGCCCGGCGTCCCCCGACGACCGCATTCTGGTGGGACTGGACACCCATGACGATGCGGGCGTGTTCCGCTTGGACGATGGCACCGCGCTGGTGCAGACCGTCGACTACTTCACGCCGGTCGTCGACGACCCGTATCGGTTCGGGGTGGTGGCGGCGGCCAATGCGCTGTCGGACGTGTACGCCATGGGCGCTCGCCCCGTGACCGCTCTGAACCTGGTGGGATTCCCGGCCGGGAAACTGCCGCCGACCGTCTTGGGCGAGATGTTGAAGGGCGGACGCTCGGTTCTGGACAGCGCGGGCGTGGCGCTGCTCGGCGGCCATTCGGTCGACGACGCCGAACCCAAGATGGGCTACGCGGTCACCGGCGTGGTGGACCCGGCGCACATCTGGCGCAACAGCACGGCTCGGGTCGGGGACGTGCTGTATGTGAGCAAGCCCATCGGCACCGGTGTCTTGGTCAAGGCCATCAAGGACGGGATCGCGACGCCGGAACAGGAAGAGGCGACCCTCACCACCATGAGCACTCTCAATCGGGCCGCCGCGGAGCTGCTCTTGAGCCTCGGCGGTCCCACCGCCTGCACCGACGTCACCGGCTTTGGCCTGCTGGGCCACGCATGGGAAATGGCGGAGGGCGCGGCCGTCCACCTGGTCATCGACCCGAGCCGCGTTCCGGTTCTGCCGGGCGCACGGGAGCTGGCCCGGCAGGACCGCTTCCCGGCCGGCAGCCGCAGCAACGCCGCCTTCTTCGGACCCCATGTTCGCACGCCCGACACGCTGAGTGCGGCAGACGCCGCGCTGCTGTTTGACGCCGTGACCTCCGGCGGCCTGCTGTTCACCGTGGCCGGCGCCGACCTGACCCGCCTCGAGGCCGCCGCCGCGCAGGCCGGCGTCCCCCTGTGGCGCATCGGTCATGTGGAGGCGGGGCCGCCGGGCATTACTCTGCGGGCCGAAGCGTAAGCGCGTCGTCGGCGATGCGGGCAGCGGCCTCTCGGAGGCGGCGCACGGCTTCCGGCCGGCCGAGCGCCGCCATCAACTCGAACAAGCCCGGCCCCACCGTCCGCCCCGTCAGCGCGAGCCGGGTGGGATGGATGAGGGTGGCCCGCTTGACTCCCCACGCGTCCGCCAGCTGTTGGTAGAGGGCGTTCAGCGCCTCGGGATCAAAAACCGGCGCGGCCTCCACGGCGGACGCCAACGCCGCCAAGCGGGGTCCCGTCTCCGCCGTGAAGTGCTTGGCCACCCCCGCCGCGTCGTAAGCGCTTACCGGCTGATACAAAAACACGAGCTGATCGGCCATATCGACCAGGGTGCGCGCTCGCTCGCGCACCAAGACGACCGCGTCTTCCAGCGTCACCGCCGGGGTCACCGCCGCCGTCTCCGGCTGCACGCCCAGCGCCGCCAGGAACGGCCGCACCGCTTGGGCGACGCGGTCGGGTGGCAGGAGGCGCAGGTACTGCGCGTTCATCCACTCGAGCTTCTTTTGATCGTAAATCGCGGCCGTGTGCTGCACTCGGTCCAAGTCGAACCACGAGGCGGCCTCACCGAGCGAGAAGATTTCGCGCTCGCCGGGCGGCGACCAGCCCAGGAGAGCCAGGTAGTTGACGAGGGCCTCGGGCAAAATGCCGAGATCACGATATTCGGCCACCGACGTGGCCCCGTGGCGTTTGGAGAGTTTGGACCGGTCGGGAGCCAGAATCATGGGCACATGGGCAAAACGGGGCAGGTCATAGCCGAGCGCCTGGGCCAGCAGGATCTGCTTCGGCGTGTTGGACAGATGCTCCTCGCCCCGTATCACGTGCGTGATCCGCATGGCGGCATCGTCCACCACCACGGCGAAATTGTAGACCGGCATCCCGTCCGACTTCTGGATGACAAAGTCGTCCAGCACCGTGTGGTCAAATCGCACGGCGCCGCGAATCAGATCGTGAACGACCGTCTCTCCCGCCGGCGGCATGGCAAAGCGCAGCACGTACGGTGTCCCGTGCCGGGCCGCCGCCTCGGCGGCGGTCAAGTGGCGGCAGGTCCCCGGGTAGCGAGGCGGCAGCCCGGCCGCCTGCTGGCGCCGGCGCACCTCGTCAAGCTCGGCCGGCGTACAGTAGCAACGATAAACCAACCCCGCCGCCTCCAGGCGCTCGGCGGCCTGCCGGTATAGCCCGAGGCGCTCCGACTGGCGGTATGGCCCATAGGCGCCGCCCACGTCGGGCCCTTCATCCCAGACGATGCCGAGGGATCGAAGGCCCTCCATCATGGCGCTGGCCGATCCTTCCATCTCGCGAGCCCGGTCCGTGTCCTCGATCCGGAGGACGAACGCGCCTTGCAGATGGCGCGCATACAAGAAATTGAACAGAGCGGTGCGCACACCCCCGATGTGCAGCGCACCGGTTGGGCTCGGCGCGTAACGGACCCGGACCATGGTACTCCCCCCGTCTCTCGTCCCTTCAGTGTAGAAGAGGCGCGCGCGGCGGGCAACCGGCCGCGTCGGTCACGGCCAGTGCAGGCGCGTCAACAGGGCCGAATGCGCGCTCAGCCAGTGGAGACCCATGAGCAGCCCAAAGCCGGGCACACCCAGCCAGCCCGTCACGGCGGCCGTCAGCGGGTTTATCCCGAGCGCCAAGGCCGGGACCGGGATCAGCCGGTCCCAGAGGTACAGAGCGAGGCCCCCGACCACCATCTGCAAACCGCCCCGCAGCACCAGCGCCAACGGCTGGAACAATGCGCGCGCCATGAACCAGGCCATCAGGGTGAGAAACCCGATCGCCACCCACTCGTCACGGCTCACGCGGGTCCCCCCCGGAGCAGGGTATGTCCCTCGCCCCGGCGCGATGCGCGCCGGCGTGATCAGATGAGACCACCCCGCCCCGGTGGCGAACCGGTCTCGGTACCGGCGGCATCCTGCCCGCGCCGCTTGTGGAGCATCGCGTGCGCGCGCAGCAGGTCGGCGCCGTTCCACCCGGGCCGAGGCACATCCTCGTGCGCCACCCGGCACCAAGATGTCAGGGGCAACCAACCCACCGGCCGCATGCTCCTCCTACACCGCTTGCCGTCCAACCCGGACGCCCCCGGAAAATTCTATGCCACCGGGCTGCACGCGGCGACAGAACGCCTGGCGCCGACCCACATCCCGGTCGCGTCCCAGTCCACCGCGCGCCGCGGAAGCGCGCGGACGGGCGGGCCCGAGCGGGAAATGATGTCGACGGCCCGCGGCAGGAGTGCACGACAACGCCCGTGCGCCGAAAACGAGATTTGTGGGGGGCAGCCGGCACGGCTGGCCTGGCGGTGCGCGGCGTGGATGGGCCGCCGGGCCCGGTCTCGCCGGTCGAGACTCAGGCTTCGCATCGTTTCCACGCCAGTGGCGAAGACCCGAGCGTCTTGGTCGTGTCCGTGCGCAAGACGGGGCCTGCCGCGGCCGGGCCGGTCAGATCTCCCGGCGGCCCTCCAGGGCCTTGAGCAGGGTGACCTCGTCCGTGTAGTCCAGGTCTCCACCCATGGGTATACCGCGGGCGATTCGCGTCACCTGGATGCCCGTGGGCTTCAACAGACGCGACAGATACAGGGCGGTGGCCTCCCCCTCCAGGCTGGATCCGGTGGCCACGATGACCTCGTCCACGGGTCGTTCGGCGAGGCGTCTCAACAACTCGCGCACCTTCAGATCGTCCGGTCCAATGCCGTCCATGGGGGAGATGGCGCCATGCAGGACATGGTATTTGCCCCGATACTCCCGGGTCTTCTCCATGGCCACCACATCTTTGGGCTGCTCCACCACCAACAGCACGCGGTCGTCGCGCTGCGTGCTGCGACAGATGGTGCACGGATCCACGTCCGTGAAATTGAAGCACTCGGAGCAGTAGCGAATCGTCCGGCGCGCAGACTCGATGGAGGTGGCCAACCGCTCCGCCTCGCCGGGCGGCAGATTGAGCAGGAAGAACGCCAAGCGCTGAGCCGTCTTCGGCCCCACGCCGGGCAGTCGGCTCAGCTGATCCACCAGGTCCTGTATCGGGGCCGGATACTGCATGGTTTAGAGCCCGCCGGGCAGATTGAGTCCGCCGGTCACGGCCGACATTTTTTCCTGCGCCACGGTCTGGGCCTTCTGCTGGCCCTCCTTCAGAGCCGCCAGCACCATGTCCTGCAGCATCTCCACATCCGATGGGTCAACGACCTCGGGAGCAATGTTGAGGTCCAGGATCTCGCCATGACCGTTGAACACCACCCGGACCATCCCGCCCCCCGCTGTGGCCTCAATTTCCAGAAGGCCCAGTTCTTCCTGCACGCGGGCCATGTCGCGCTGCATCTTCTGGACCTGCTTCATCATCTTGTTCATGTTGCCGGGGTTGAAGCCCATTCAGCGTTCCTCCTCTGCTGCCGACTCGAGGCGCACAGGGACGTCTGGGCCAAACACGGCCCGCGTTCGCAGTATCCGTGGATCCACGTCATCGGCGCCGGGTGACTCCTCTGTCAGGATATAGAAGTGTACGCCCCGTGGCCCGTACACCTCCCGAAAACACTCCAAAAAAGTCTGGCGATGTCCGGACTTGACGTCGTCCAGCACCCGAAAATGCGCGGGAAACTGGAAACCCACCCGCACGGTGTCGCCGGTGTCATCCACATCGACCGAGCGAAACAGGGCCGCCGCCAACTGGCTCCGATGCCGGAGGCGATCCACCACCTGCGAGAACCGCGGCGAAACGGGCTTGAGACTCGGTGGCGCGTCCGGCTGCTCCTCCCGTGCCTCCGACACCTTGGCCGGCGCCGGCGGGACCGCCCGCTCGCGCGGCGCCGCCGCCTCCGGTTCGGTCCCGGCCGGTGCGCGCAGGCTCGGCTGGCCGTTTCCCGGGTCAAGCGCCGTCATGGCCTTCATCAAGCCCAACTCGATGACCAGCCGCGGGGAAAACGTGCCGCGCAGGCGGCCTTCCGCCTGGGCCAGCTCCTCTAAGGCCTGAAACCACGAGGCTGCCGTCCGCACCGCCACCGCAGGGTGGCTGGTCTGCAGCCGGTGCTGCACATGCGGCGTCAACGCCTCGGGTCCCAGCACGGTCCGCGCCCACAGATCACGCAGCCGCAGCGCCACGTCACGAATCAGGTACCGGGGGTCCCGACCGGCCGCGTACGCGGAGTCGGCGGCCGCCAGCACACCGGGTGCGTCGCCCGCCAGCATCGCGTTGACGATCTGGGCCAGATGCCGCTCATCCAAGGCACCCAGCATATCCTCCACCTGCGCCAGCGTCGACGCGCCTGCCGCCAAGGCTTGGTCCAGCAGCGACTGTGCGTCGCGCAGGCCGCCCTCGCTGGCTTCCGCCAGCCGCTCCAACGCCTCGGCATCGAAGGTGGCTCCTTCCGCCGCCACAATCCGCGTCAGGCTCTCCACGATCACGGGCACCGGGATGCGTCCGAAATCATAGCGCTGACAGCGCGACAGGACCGTGATGGGTAGGCGGTGCGGCTCCGTGGTGGCAAAAATGAAGACCACATGCGGCGGCGGTTCCTCCAGGGTCTTTAAAAACGCATTGAAGGCCGCATCGGTCAGCATGTGCACTTCATCGACGATATAGACCTTGCGCCGCCCCACCGCCGGCAGATGCCAGACCCGCTCGCGGAGATCGCGCACCTCGTCGATGCCGCGGTTGCTGGCCCCATCGATTTCGATGATGTCGAGGTGCAGGCCCTGCTCGGCCGCCACGCACGAGGGGCACGCCCCGCAGGGCTCTCCATCGTCCGGTGCTATGCATGTGGCCGCCTGCGCCAAAATCCGCGCGACCGAGGTTTTGCCCGTCCCCCGCGGCCCCGACAGCAGGTACGCATGCGTCAACTGCTCCTGACGGATGGCTTCCCGCAGGATCCGCACCGGAACGTCTTGGCCGACCACCTCGCGAAAGCGGCGCGGTCGGTAGGTCCTGTACAGCGCCTGCCGCATCGGCACCCTCCCCCGCGGTGGACTATCCAATGGCCTCATGATACCGGCCGCCCGAGGGGCTGTCGAGCCTCGCTCGTTGGGCCCAAGGCCGCACCGACCAGGCTGAACCGCGGCACTACAACGATCCCGCTTACCGCTGCTCCCTTCCGGGCCTGACGGGGTTCACGGGTGTCGCACGCGCGGGACCCGATCGATGCGGCCTTGGGCCCAACCAAAGCTGGCGGAGGGAGAGGGATTCGAACCCTCGAGACAGTTGCCCGTCAACACGCTTTCCAGGCGTGCGCCTTAGTCCTCTCGGCCATCCCTCCGCAAAAAGTGGCGGAGAGAGAGGGATTCGAACCCTCGAGACGAGTATGACCCGCCTACCCGATTTCGAGTCGGGCTCCTTCGTCCGCTCGGACATCTCTCCACAGAGTAATATACACCGGGCGTCAACCGCGGCGCGCGCGAAAAAACTGCCGCAGCAATCGCGTGGATGCGGCGGCTTCCACGCCGGCGACGACGCGCAGGCGATGATTGAGCCGCGGGTCGTCCGCGAGGTGAAACACGCTGTGAATGGCGCCGCCTTTGGGGTCGGCCGCCCCGTACACCACTTGGTCGATGCGCGCCAGCACCATGGCCCCCGTGCACATGGCGCACGGCTCGAGCGTGACATAGAGCGTTGTACCGACAAGGCGCCAGGCGCCCAGGCGCTCTGCCGCCCGGCGAATCACCAGCAGCTCGGCATGAGCGGTCGGATCCCGCAAGCTCTCCCGCCGGTTATGGTCCGCCGCGAGGAGACCCTCCGCATTGACCAGCACGGCCCCCACGGGTACTTCTCCCGCCGCCATCGCGGCTTTGGCCTGCGCGAGCGCCAGTTCCATCCACGCGGCATCATCCATGCCTCCGTCCCCTTCCCACCGTCCCTCGCTCCCCTCTCGGCGCCGTGCCGCCATGAGGACACCACGCCGCCGCCGGCCGGACACGTTCCGCCCACCAATTCGCCGGCTTGTTGATGTTGCGACGATTGGCCGCCCAGCGCTGGCTCCTCGACCTTCTATTGGATACCATGAACGGGTGAGGTCCCTCCATTGATATGGTAGCCAAGGAGGCTTGAATTGATGGCGGTACGCAATGTGATCTCCACCTTGACGGCCGACGGCCAGGAGGTCATGGGCCCGGATGTCCTTCTCTATCATCATCCCGGCAATGACATCCTCAATGGCTCGCTTCTCACCGTCGAATCGAATCATTTTTGTGTCTTGAAGAGCCGTGGTGCCATCCTGAGCGTGTACGAGACGGGCCAATATCCCGTCGACACGCCCCAGAAGGTCCTTATCGGCACGATTCAGCAGGCGTTTTACGGCGGCCAGTCCCCATGGCAGTACGAGGCCATCTATGTGAACCGAGCCAAGCTGGTGATACGGGCGGAGGGCCAAGCCCTGTCGCGGGAAATGGCGCAGATGCACTACCAGGTGGACTACTACATCCATGTGGACTCCAAGGACGATGCGCTGAAATTGGTGCAGCACATGCCCTATCAGGGTCACTACATCAAAACGGCGGAGGTCAACACGTACGCCGCTCCCGTCCTTGAGCAAGCCATCAACCAAATCTGCCAAGTGACGCCCTTGGAGCAGATCAACGAGCGCATCCACGACATCACCGACTTGGTCACGGGCCATCTGCAGGAATTTCTCAGCACCTACGGCATCACCTTGAACAACGTCAAGGTGTTGGTGGCGCCGGCCGATCCGCTGATGAAGCAACTCATTTCGCTCCGGGCCTTCGGCCTGCCCGAAGACCAGGCCGTGCGCTACCACATCGCGATGCTGATGGCGGAACGGGGCCTGTTGACCGCCCCCAACATCGTCACCGGGACGGGCTTCACCATCCAGGGGGCGACGCCTCTGGTCAACGCGGCGGACCTGCTGCCCCCACCCAAGGCCTGAGGCGCACATGGAGCGAAAGGAGCCCTGGTCGGTCGCTTGGCGGAAGTGGCTGTCGGAATCGTCGGATACCAATCCCTACGCCACCGCCGACAGCCTGCGCGCATGGGACAACGTGATCCGCAACGCGGCGGCGGATGCCTTGGAGGCCGCCGCCGCCCGCTGGCGGGAATGGGCGATGTCGGCGCAGCGGGCGCTGCCGATGCCCAGTCGGGAACATCCGCTGCCCGATCCGGAACAGATGGCGGTCGTACGCGCGCTGCAGCGGACGGCGGCGGCCTGCTCGGATCAGGCCGCCGCGGTGCGGGCGCTGGAGATGCCGGCGCATGATCGGGTGTTTCACCGTCTGCGCAATCAGGAGCCTCTGCTGGAGGCGTTGGTTGCCTACGACGCCGAACTGGCCGCGTTGGTGGAAGCCTTGGCCGACTTGGCCGGGCCCGGTCCCCTGGCCGAAGAACCCGACCGGCGTGTGCGTCTGGAAACCACCTTGAGCCTGCTGGCCAAAACATTGCGCGCGCGCCAGGAGGCGCTGATCCCCCGTATGCCCCTCTAGCCTCAACCCGCGCGCTCACATCCCGCCAAGGTGCGGCTGTCACGCCCCAGGGGCCGATCCCGTGGAGGCCGCCGGGCTGCGGCTCCACTTCCCCCGTGGCCCCGTCGTGAATCCGGGCGACGCACCCCCCGTTAGGGCGGCGGCGTCCCGGGCCGGCGATGGCCCCGAGGGCGACGACGGCTCACCGGCCAAACCTTACACTGCCGCCGCCCCATCGGCTGGACGGTCTCGCCGACGCGGCCGGCCCGGCTCAGTCCACCAAGGCCTGATAGACCAACTGACGCAGCCGCGGTCGCAGGGGATAACTGCCGGACGGGATGAGTTGGGTCAGAAAGAGCACGGCCAGCTGCTCGCGCGGATCCACCCAAAAGTCCGTGCTGGCCACCCCACCCCATCCATAAGCCCCGGGGTTCTCCGGCGATCGGTGGGCAACGGGGTCCTGCTGCACGGCGACACCCAGTCCGAACCCCACCCCCGGTTGGCCAAACGAGGCGAGGCTCAACGGCGCCGGCAGATGATTTCGGGTCATGAATCGAACCGTCCGCGAGCCCAGCACCCGCGTGCCGTCCAGTTCTCCCTCCCCGAGCAGCATGCGCATGAACCGATAATAGTCGCCGGCCGTGGACACCAGTCCCCCGCCGCCCGACAAGAACGCGTGGGGCGTGGCGACGCGAGCGCCTGTGACGTCATCCCGCACCGCCCGGTTCCGGTCGGGATCCCGCCGATACAGGGCCGCCAGTTGGGGGCGCTCCGACTCGGGCACCCAAAACCCGGTTGCCCTCATACCCAGCGGCGTGAAAATCTCGTCCGCAAGGAATTGGTCCAGCGGACGCCCCGACACCACCTCCACCACCCGGCCGAGCACATCCGTGGCCATGGAGTAGTGCCAATCCGTGCCCGGCTCAAAAAGCAGGGGAAACTGAGCCAAGCGGTCGCAGGCGGCCGCGAGATCCCAGTCCTCGGAGACGGCCTTTTGCATCTGCTCGCGGTAGAGAGCGTCGACCGGGTGGGACTCGACGCCGTAAGTCAGACCCGCCGTGTGAGTCAAGAGGTGCCAGAGACGGATCGGCTCTTCGGCCGGCGCGGTCAGCGGCGCCTCGGCAGATCCGCCCTGCCACACCCGCATGTCGGCAAAGGCCGGTATGAAGCGGCTCACCGGGTCGGTCAGGTCAAACGCACCCTGCTCGTAACAGATGAGGGCTGCCACCGAGGTGATGGGTTTGGTCATCGAATAGATCCGAAACCGCGTGCCGCCGTCGATCGGGAGGCCCGCCTCCCGATCACGCCACCCATAGGTATCAAGATAGGCAATCCGTCCCCGCCGACTCAGCAAGACGAGCCAGCCGGGCAACTGCCCGTCGTCGACATAACGGGAGAAGTTTAGACGAATGCGCGCCAGACGGGCCGCATCCAGGCCCAGCGCCTGTGGCGCGTCCTCAATCTGTAGCGTCTGACTCATGGGACGACTCCTCTCCGGACCATTTGGTCAACAGCTCGCCCCCCGATTATGCGGAACCCCGACCCGCTTGGCCACAGAACAGGCGGAAAGTCGCGGCCCGCCACCCGGCCGGTTGGATCTAGGTTTTGCCGCCGCCCCCCTGGCCGATCCCATGCCCAACGACACGCCTCTCGACAACTATCTAGGCTTGAAAGTTAATTTTCACTCCCGGAGGGGCAGGAAATTGTTGGAACGTGCCGGGTCGCCAGCAATGGCAGCAACACCGACCCAGCGGTGCCGGGACAGGGACTCAGCGGCATGGATGTTACCGCCGGCGTTGGCGACAGTTATGGCCTGGGCTCGGCGGTGCAGCTGCAAGGGTCGGCCGGGGCCTCGCTCAACACCACTCTGTGACAGGTCAATGTCAATGAATGGACACGGCGCCCCCGCTGTTCCAGAACTTCCTGGACGTGTTCGGACTTCCCGTCATGAACTTCCAGGGCACATGCGTCAACGGCAGCCCGGTGGGGACGGGGCTGCTCATTCTGCTGGTGCTGCCGCATGCGCAGGGCGTCGCCGCCGCGCACTTCAGCTGGTTCCATGCGCCGACTGCGGCCTACTTGATCCCGTTGATCGGGCTGCTCATGGCGCCGATCTATCCGGTCATCAACTCC
>DAHVOH010000209.1 GCA_027318915.1 Clostridiales bacterium | reverse complement strand
AAAACATGCCGCGTTCCGTCAAGCCCGCGAGATCATGGCTGTCATCCCGCTGCCGTTTCCGGATGGTGATGGCGACCCCGGTGCGGCTCACCGTGTGATGCGTGATGTTGATTCGGGACCCATCCTCCGGCCAGGTGAAATCCACGATGGGTTCCGTGTCGCGGTACTGCCGGCCCACATGACGGAGCAAGTGCTCCGCGGCGGCCACGGCGGCCGCCTCGCTCGACAGGGCAATGCTCTCCTCAATCCGCCCCTGGCGTTCCACGAACACCGGGCGCCCGTTCACCATGATTTCCGTGATCGACGGGTCCAGGAACAGGTCCGCCAGGGCCCCGGCGCCGGTCAGGTTCGCCATGAGGCGCTCCACGATTTCCCGACCCACCACGGGGGCCAGTCGCTGACGGACCACCGCCTGCGAGACGGCCTGGCGCAAGACGTGGTCCGGGACGCTCTGGGGGTCGGCCAGCAGGTCCCGCGCCGTGGCCCGCAGATCGTCCAGCACGCGTTGGTAGGCCTCGGCACTTTCGTGATTCGGGGCAATATCCAATGCATCTTCGCGCCGGACCGTCGGCCCGCCTGTCACGGACCAGGCCTGCAACTGCCGTTGGCGGCGATCCGCCACCCGTCGGTCCACGGCGTCGAGGTCAAATCGGTCGCTCATGAAATCGCCTCCTTGTAGAGAGTGGCCGCCTCCACGTCGTCGCGGGTCCAGCCCGACTCCGCCACCACCCGGTCGACCGGGAGCCCGGCCTGAAGCAGGGGCAGGACCGCCGCCACCGGGGCCCCGGTGCGCGCACACACCGGATGCCCCGCGCACAGCCGCGCGTCCACGACGACCCGGTCGTCCGTGTGCGCTACGGGAAAGCGAATGATGTAGCCATCGGCCGCCCACTGCACCGGCTTCAGGCGCTTCCGCACGGCGGCGGGCCAGCCGGGGTCGACCCCCTCGCGACAGGCGAGGGGGTGGGGCACGGCCAGGCGGTGGATGGCGTCCAGGCGCGGCAGGCGACCCGTTGCATGCCGGAAACTGGCCAGCACGTATCCTTCCGCCAGGTCCAGGAACGACCACAGTTCATCGGCACGGGGGACGAGGACCTGGCGCCGCCACCGGCGCACGGTCGTGCGGGGCACACCCAGCACATGGGCGGCAGCAGTCTCGTCATACCGGGGCGCGCATCGCGAATCCATCAGACTCACGGCTCCTTTACGTGGAATAGGGGGAACTTAACCGCCGTGGCGTTGGGCGGACCCATGCGCCATCGACGCGGCGGCGCGGCGGAGCAGATCCTCCGCGGCCTCATCGGTTCCCGTGTGGAGGACATTCAGCATCGCGCCCCCCAGCACCACGACGACCGGAATGCCCGTCGCCGCACTCCAACTCTGCACAGCGGCGAGGACCGCTTCCCGGTCCCGCCACGATTCGTCAGCCATCACGCACCTCCTGTACAAACTACCGCCGCACCACATGCGGATGGAACAGGCGCTCGCGCACATCGGCCGGCAGCGGAGACGCCCGCACTGTGGGCACGGGGGGGCGCCACTCCGGCGGCTGCCAGTGCACCCCGTGCGTCGAGGCGGCCTCGGCGATGGCGATCGCCGTGCGCTGGCGGTCGGCCACCGGCGGCACGTCGGCCTGTTGAAAACCGCGCACCAGTGCCCGGTGCTCCGCCCACGCGGTGTCGGGACGCGGCCGGTCGGAGATCCACCACGGCGCATCCGCGTCCAGGGGCCCCACGGCGCTCGCGGTGCCCGCGGGGGCGATGGTGGTGCTGATGCGCACGCCCCACGCCGTGAATTCGGTATCGATGGTAAAGACACCGGACACGGCGGCGGAGGCCGCGGCCGTCGCAAACACCTCGAACCCAGTCGATGCCACCCGAATCACCTCCCAAAAACGCCGGACGCGCTGGCGGACGGCCTACCAGCGCCCCATCCAGAGTCCCAGCAATGCGAGCCAGAGCAACCACGGCGCGTTTTCCCGTACATGGCGCCGCCAATGACGGCGACGCCAGGCGGGGCGGCGGGCGGCCGGGTCCCAGACGCGACTGAACGTCGCCCGCAGACCGAGGCCCAGTCCAAAGCAGGCAAACAGGAACAGCAAGGGGATCATGAGGCGGCCTTCTTCCGTTGCAGGGCCTGGTGCCACGACACGCGCCCCAGCACGGCATCACTGGTCGCCCAGCCCGTCACCGCCAGCGTGGTGACCGCCCAGCCCCAATCCCAGGGGCTCCACGGGCGGAAACTTGCGAGCACGGCCACACCCACCAACGCCGTCTGGGCGGCACGGACCCCGGTGACGTGGGTGCCCGACCGGGTGGCCCCCCAGG
>DAHVOH010000208.1 GCA_027318915.1 Clostridiales bacterium | reverse complement strand
GTGAACCGGCCTGGTCGCCTTGTGCCCGTACCCCCTTCAGAACCGGGCGTGCGCCATTCACGCATCCCACTCCCGATTTCTCCCGTTGCACCTCCGGATGGAGCACGCGGGGCGCCGGCCGGGTGAACCAGGGACGCTGGTGCACCCACGCCCACGTGGCCCGACTCGTCTGACTGCGGCGTCGCAGGGCCCAGTGCCAGTACCGCAGGACTTGCACCTGATCCAGGGCTGTAGAGTCTCGCGCTGTGTGGCCACCCCGGGTCCCACGCTCGCTGACCGCGTCGGGGGCCATGAGGGGGGGCGACGCGTACGTCGTCCCCCACCGGGGACCGGCGGCCGTGTCATTCATGAGAGAGTTGGCCGGCATACGGCGCCATCACTCAGGCCTGGCCCCAGGTGTTGAGGCGCCGCGGGATCCCGTGCGACCAATCCTAGCCGGTTCGCGGGGCGCATCGGTGAAGATCGAGCGGTCCACGCCTACGTGCTGAAGCCGGCGGGTCATATAGAGGTCCGCCTCGGCCGCCGTCAGCGGCGGCAGGCGCTCGTGACCCGCTGGCGAGTGGCCCCCCGCAGCCGTAGCACCCACTGGCGGCACAACTCCGTCTGCCCGCACTAGACCACCGCCACCGGCGCCGTGCTGTCGAGGTGGACGCCTTTCATCTGGACGAACGTTCTGTCAGTGGTGCCAGCCCACTGACCGTCCTCTGGCCTCCGTAGCGCACCGGTCCCGTGCCTTAAGCGGGGCCTCGGCTCGCTGGCCGCCACGCCGATGTCAGGGGCGCGGAGCCCGACCTTGACCGCGTGCCTGTGCTTCCCGTGCCCAGACAGCACGCCGACATTCCTCAATTCCGGACGCAAACGCCACACGTGTGGTGTTTCGCCATGTCGGCCATCCATGCGCCCCGTACAAGGAGGGTGAATCCATGTGCGACTCGACCACCGAACGCCCCTGGCAGCGCGCTGCACGGATTGATGATGCTGTCGACCACCTCTCGGTCGTCAAAGCCGCGGAGCACGGGGTGCTCGCGGTGCTGGAGGTGATCGCCGCTCGGTGCCAGATGCTCGGCGTGCCCGATGCCACCGTTAGCGGGGTCTTGCGGTCCTGGCTGGCGTGCCGGGCGACCTGAGCCGACGGGACCGGGTTGCTGGACACGTCACGTTCAGCTGGCTCAAAGTCCTCCACGGCGCGAAACTGCTCCAAGGCGCCGACGACCCGCCCCAGCGCGGTGTCACAAATCGGCGTCACCCACGTCTTCAACACGTGGCGCGCCCCCTCAGCATTCGCGACGCTGACCACCATGATGTGCGCCAACTGCTGCGCCATGCTGTGCACCAGCGGGCAGAAGCCCCGGCACAGTAGGCGTCCGTCCGCATCGCGGTGATCCAGCGGCCCCGCCGCGCACCGCCGGCCCACCATGTGCCCAGCCGGGTGGCCCAGCAACCTCTCCGCCGCGGCCTTACACCCCACCAGTTCCTGACGCCGTCTCCGCGCCCGCCACCACGACAGCGATGCCCGAGGCGTCCGACGCTCCTGGCCGGATCGCGGGCGCCAAATCTTTCCCCCCTTCGCCCCCACTCTTTTCTTCGCCAGACTCTCGCTTTGGTCCTGCCGCCCCTTCTCCTGCTGTACTCTAGTGGTGAACCGGACTGGCCGTCCCTGGTTGTCGGGCGCCGCACACGAGCAACCGCTGTAGGTTGCGGTGGGCAAAACGGGAGGTACGATGTTTGTCCTTCTATTCATCGCCTTGTTCGTGGGCGTATGGCTATACTCCGCGAAGCGCAGCTTGCAACGCATTCGGCGGTCAGGGATTAATGATATTGACTTGATGACTGGCGTCGAATTCGAGAGACGTTTAGCCGTATTATTCGGAGACCTCGGCTACCGGGTCCAGCAGACAAAAGCCACGGGAGACTTTGGCGCGGATCTCATCCTACATGGACCTGAAGGAACTACCGTGGTGCAGGCGAAGCGATACGGCTCCAGCGTTGGCTTGAAGGCGGTTCAAGAGGCCGTAGCGGCCCGGCCCGTGTACCGCGCCAATCACGCCATGGTAGTGACCAACCAGGGCTTCACACGCGGAGCCAGAACACTGGCAACGGCCAACAGCATTGAACTCTGGGACCGGCAACGTCTCATCCGGGAGCTAAGCCGAGTGGACAAGGTGAAGTCGCCTCCGCCCAAAGCGCCATTGGGTCCCAAATCCGGTGCACGGGAATTGACTCGCCCGTGGTATCTCGATCCTATGGAATGAGCCGGCCGAAGACAGATTTGAGAAATGCGGCCACCCTGGCACTGGAGTATTGCTTGTAGTTCCTCCGGGCGATAGCCAATCTCCGTCGCGAGGCTTCGACTGCTT
>DAHVOH010000207.1 GCA_027318915.1 Clostridiales bacterium | reverse complement strand
GCTCGCTGGTGGGCCGACCTCGTCCTGCCGGCGGCCCCGGTGACCGCGGCCGGATTCGAGGCCCTCGTCGCCGCGGTGGAGGCGGCGGTGGGGCGGGTGTCGGCCGGGGGCTGAGGGGCCGAAGCAAGCCGGATGGCCAGCAGGCTCCGCCGCGGACGTCGGCAGAGCGCCGGCAGGCCCTACAAGTGGAGACGCACCAACTGGACAAAGAGCGGCTGGCGCGCGGCGAGATCACGCCGGAGGGTGCCGGTGCCCATGGCGAGGCTGACGTCCGCCGTGGCCAGGGCCGGCGCGTCGTTGATGCCGTCTCCCACCATGGCCACGCGGGCGCCGCCGCTCTTGAGTTCCCGCACCTTGGCGGCCTTGTCCTCCGGCAGCACCTCGGCCAGGACGTGGTCACGCGTGATCCCCACCTGGGCCGCGATGGCATCCGCGGTCCGGCGGTTGTCCCCCGTGATCATCCACACGTCGATGTCCATGCCTAGGAGAGCACCCACCACCGTCCGGGCTTCCGGCCGCACCGTGTCCGCCACGGCGAGGACGCCGACCACCGCGTCCCCCTCCGCCACCAGCACCGCGGTTTTGCCCTCCGCCTCCAGCCGCTGCAGGGTCGCCGCCGCGCCCGCGGAGTCGATCCCCTCCCGCGCCATCAGCCGCGCGTTGCCGATCAGAACGGGACGCCCGGCCACCCGGGCGCGGATGCCGTGACCGGCCAGCGCCTGCACCTCTTCGACCGGCCCATCGGTCACCTGCTCCGGCTCGACCGCCTCGACGATGGCCCTGCCCACCGGGTGTTCGGACCGTCCCTCGACGGCGGCCGCCATCCGGAGGACATCTGCCGGGCCCATCCCGCCGAGGGGAACGACATCGGTGACCCTGGGCTGCCCGCGCGTGATGGTCCCGGTCTTATCAACCTGAATCTCGCAGTGTCAGGCGGACGCCGCTGGCGCAGAAGGACCCCGCGACGCGAGCGGGTGAGGTCGAGGCGAGGGGCAGGCCCCTGGGCACCAAGGCGACCGGCCGCCCCTTTGCGAAAGTCAGGATCAAAGGCGACGGCGGTGATCCGTCCCGCGGCCTCCAGATGCTCACCGCCGCGAAAAAGGATGCCGTGCTCCGCCCCGCGCCCCGTGCCCACCATGATCGCGGTCGGCATGGCCAGGCCCAGGGCGCAGGGGCAGGAGACCACCAGCACCGCGGTGGCCGAGAGCAGCGCCGTCGTGAAGTTCCCCGTCCCGAGGTACCAGCCGAGGAACGTCACCAGCGCGATGCCGATGACCGTAGGGACGAAGTAGTTGGAGATGACGTCGGCGATGCGCTGGATCGGCGCCTTGCTGCCCTGCGCCTGCTCGACGGCACGGACGATCTGCGCCAGAACCGTGTCCCTGCCGACACGTGTGGTGCGGAAAGTGAACGAGCCGGAGGTGTTTAGGCTCCCTCCGACGACCGTATCGCTCGCACCTTTGTCCACAGGGAGGCTCTCGCCGGTGAGCATCGACTCGTCAACGGCGGAAGTCCCCTCCACCACCTCGCCGTCCACCGGCACCTTCTCGCCGGGGCGCACGAGGACGAGATCCCCGACCTGGACCGCGGACAGCGGGATGCCCTCGATCGCCAGCCGGGTCGTGGTCTCGGGTACGTCGTAGCCCAACTCGCGGACGCCGCCGACGAGGGCCGCCAGCCCCACCCGCCCCGGATCGAAGGCCACGGTGGCGCGCCCGCTCGCCAGGTTGACGCTGGCCTCCACCACGCCCGCCGTGCGGCGCAACCCGCGCTCGATGCGGGCCGCGCAGTTGGCGCACGTCATCCCCGAAATCGGCAGCACCGCCTGCGCGGCGAGAGCGCTCTGATCCCGGGCCAGCGCTTGGGCCTCGCTCTCAGTCTCCGTGGAGCTCATCGGCACACCCCACCCTCAGCGGGAGAACTGGGCGATGACCTCCATCAGTTCCGTGACGGCGCGATCACCGTCACCGCTCTGCAGTGCCTTGGCCACGCAGCCGCGGACGTGACTCTCCAATAGAGAATGCCCGACGGCGCTCACCGCCGAGCGGATCGCCGCCAACTGCACGAGGATGTCGACACAGTAGCATGCGCCGCCGCACCTCGCTGGCCATGGCTGCGAAACCCTCCCCGCCCAAAGGTTCCGGCATCAGGCCGCCAACGTCTGTGATGCGGGTCACCTCTTGCGTCTGGCGGTCATCCGATGGATCACCCGCGCGATGATCGGCGCAGACTCAGACTTCGGCTCATCGGTTCGCCACCTCCCGGAAACCGTTGAGCCCCAAGGAACACCCAAATACTGGCAGATTGTGCATCCCGCACGCGGTCTGCCGGATCACCATACCACCTGCAGTACGTTATCGTCGCGA
>DAHVOH010000206.1 GCA_027318915.1 Clostridiales bacterium | reverse complement strand
CAGTCCACGGGACTCCCCCCCCCTTCATGGTGGCGTGAGGTACGCCTTGGCCTGGGCCGTCGTCCCGAACTCCAACGACCCCCGGTGGAGGATGCGCAGGATCGGAATGGTGGAGCGGACCTCCACCCGCACCGTGCAGTGGGCGCCGGAAGGGAGGGCGGCGAAGGAGACCGTCTGCAGCGGCCAGTAGGCGAGGTTATCGCCCCAGGCCGTGGCGGCAGCCTCGGGCCCGGCCGTCGTGTCCACCGCCACCGTCTCCTTGTAGACCTCGCCACGGGCGTCGACGTACTGGGTGATCGTGGCGCGCGAGGCGCAGGCCAGGGCGGCGGCGTCCGCCGCGGACTGCACACCGGCGTGCTCGGCGTAGGCGATGGCCAGACCCGGGACCACCAGCAGCAGGATCATCACGAGCCCGAGGAAGAGGACCCCGAGGACCAGGGCCTGCCCGGACTCAGCGCGCAAGGCCATACCACACGGCAGCCCCGAGCCCAGCCACCGCCGCGGCCAGGCCGTAGGGCATCGCGGCCAGGTGCCAGCGCGTCTCCGTCGGCAACCGCATCCGGCCCGGGTGGATCGCGGCGTTAACAAGGGCAGTCACCACCCAACCGCCATCGGCGAAGGGGAAGGGCAGCAAATTGGTGGCGGCCGGGAGCACCTGACCGATCACCAGCCACAGCAGCCACTCGGCGGGCCGGACCAGCCACAGCGCGACGCCGAGTAGTGCGGCGATGCCGTTGGCGGCGGGACCGGCGAGGTGGTTGAACAGGCGCCGCCAGAGGCCCCAGCGGTAGAAGCCATGCTCGCCCATCCCCACCCCGCCGGGCCAGGTGTGGATCACCCCAAGCCCTCGCCGGCCGAGCACCGGGCCCACCCCGAGGTGCCAGCGCCGGGCCCGCTGGCCGCAGGCCCGCATCGCCGCGTAGTGCTCCGCCGCGTGCACCGCCGTGCCCAGGACCAGGGCGACCAGCAGGCCGAGCACAACCGGAACGATCATCGGCGGTCCCCCCATCTACCGCCCGGCCCGTTCGGCGGCCGCCCCAAGTCTCACCCATGCATCGCGCGCTCTCGGGTGCAATCGGCTGCCCGCCGCCATGCCGCCGCCTGATCGTCCTGTCCGGCATCCGTCAGCCGCTCGGCCTCCCGCGTCAACGCCTCGATTTCACCGTCCACGCTCTCCCCCATGATCCGCGCTACCTCGGCCAACGCCAACAGCACCTCGTCCAAGACGATCCCCCCTCGTGGATTACTGTAGGCGGGTGGATCAGCCTACGGTCGCCCCGCCCCTTCCGCCCGCCGATTACCAGGCGAGTTCGACCAGTGGTTCATCGGCCCGCAGCCACTGCAGGTCCTGCACGCCCGCCGCTCGCATCCTCTTGCCGGCTCCCGCGTGTAGAGTAGGGCACTGGCTCCGCGGCTACAGGCGCGTCCCATCGGTTGCTGCCCCTTTCGTCTGGCAGTGCCTCATTCGACGCACCATACCCGGTGGCCAGCGCCCCCTCATCAAACCGTGGGTAGGTAGGAGGTGGCCTCGTGCCGTAGCCCGGTGTCTTGGGATCCCCGCCGGGCGATGCCCGGTCGCTCCGTTTCGGTCCGGCGCCCTCGTATGGCTGCGGTCCACTTGTGCCACCTCCCCCCTCAGAACCGGACGTGCAGATTTACCGCATCCGGCTCCCGAATCTCTTGCCCGTCAGGCTGTTGAGGCCGCGGCCTTGGGCCGCAACTTGGCAGTTGGCAAGCGGAACCAGGGTTTGCTGGCGTACCATCCCCACCCGTGCCTGCTCCGTTGGCTACGCCGGTTGAGTGTTGCCCGCCATGTCCAAAGTACCCGCACGCGCATCAGCCTTAGTTTCGGGAGACACCCCGGCAGCCCGAAGTAGTGATCGTGGCCACGGAGCATCGCCGACAGTTGAGCCTGCTGACGTGGCGTGGGGTCGTGTTGGTGGCCGGCGAGCCAGCCCTTGACGCGTTGGAGAAACTTACGCTGGCTCTTCGTGCTCGGGCGTCGGATCAGAATGGGGCGGCCTTTCTGTGTGCGTCCCCCAACGTGGACGAACCCGAGAAACTCGAATCGCTCCGTGGGGCGCCGCTCCCGGATGGCCTGTGCCCATTCCCGACGGCCGAAGCGCACGTGGCGTGTCTTCTCCGGCGCCAGGGTGATGCCGAATTTCGCGAGTCGTTCCGGTAGGATGCTCGCGAACCGGCGCGCGTCCTCCTCCCGTTCGAACGCCACTACGAAGTCATCGGCGTACCTCGTGAGGTACGCCTCGCCTGTGCACGTCCGTCGGAAGCCTGCGACAAACCATTGGTCCAAGGCGTAGTGCAGGTAGATGTTAGCCAGCAGCGGCGAGAGTGGACCGCCTTGCGGGGACCCCTCCGTTGGGCGGTG
>DAHVOH010000205.1 GCA_027318915.1 Clostridiales bacterium | reverse complement strand
TGTCCCGGCCCGCAGACGGGCCGGGACGCCCGGGCGTTCTTTCGTGGGTTCCTCCCGACCGCAACGTAGCGCATCGCCCCCAACGATACCTGGACGGACTCCTAGCCACGGTTGGAATCAGCGCAGCTCGCTCTTTCCGCACCTGGGGCACGCAATTTCGGCATAGCCCGACCGGTACACAATCAGCACGGCGGACACCGGCTCGGTGTGGCGGTGGCACTCTATCGGCTGCGTTGCCACGACCGGGTCATCTTCGTCGGCCATCGATCTCCTCACCTCCTCGTCAGATTGCTCCACACTGGTCTGCGCCGCTCGCCCGCTCCGCAGCGATTGGCGGGTCTCACATATCCTTCTCAACGCCACCGTGTCACTGCGCGCCGGTCGGGGTGCGCACGCGTCTGCGCCTGAAGCAACGCCGTCGTCATCGGTGCTCCCCTTTCCTCCCGTCCCGCTTTAGGCAAGATTCGATGCCCCGTCCGAATTTCCTCTTGTTTTGCTACACTGGCCATGAGGTGACGGCGTGGGGCGCATTCTTGGAGGCATCCTCTTGATTGTGGCTGGGTGGATTGGGCCAACCCTCCGCCTCATACAGGTTAACGTGGCCCCCGGTGAGACCGTGGCCATGAGTGCTAACACGGCGAACGCGTTGTGCCGCAGTCTCTTGGGGCAAGTGGGTCAGTCCGTGTCACCGGCGGTCAGTGGGTATTGCGGACAGGCCAGTTCCGTGAGCGTGTTGGCCACGCTGGCAATCGTGGCGGGCGGGGCCCTGCTGGTATGGGGCCTCCTCCCCTACACCAACATTGAAGTGCGGCGCCGCCCACCGCTGCGGCGGGTGAGATGAAAGGCGGAAGGCTTGGCTTGCGGGACCCAATGGGAGAGGAACGGGCGTAGCACGCCTCAACCCGGTTGCCGTCTATGGCGTTTGCCGGCCCGAAGGAGATGCTATGTCAACGCAGGACGGGGTTAGCCTCGGGGAGCAACTGAAACAGGTTTTGAGTACCCATGTGCATGCGTGGAGCTGCAGGCAAACGGAGACGGCCGATCCGGGATGGACCGTGGAGGCTCTCGCCCACCGGCATATGCTACGCCTGCATTTTCCCACTACGGTCTGGCAGGGTTGTGTGGGCGACAGGACTGTCGCTTGGATTGAAACCGGGCATCGTGCAAAGCAGTGGTCTGTAACGGATGCTCCCGTGGTGCCCTCCGACCTGCGGCGCGAGGTGGAGAGCCGCCCAAACCCCGTTTACAAATTCGGCCCGGGCCACATGTGGGTGACGGACCCTGTTCTCGGTCCTCTGAGCTTCACCTTCAGCTTAATTGGCCGGGAGACTATTGGGCACCTCTTCGCCAATGACCTTTGCAGCTTGATTGCAAGATGGAAACATGAGCAAGAGCAAAGCTATGAGCGAATCAAGTACCGGCCCTTAAACCTCAGAATACCCTGCGATCCCGAGCCGGATGCTCGGCTTCGGGCGGTCGCCACCGCAGAGGTCTTGCCACCGCGTCCCCTAGTGTACAACGACATCGTCCGGCGGGTCGAGGACTCACGCTTGCTTCGGTGTGTACCTGAGGATGTTGCCACCGTATGGGAGCGCGCCGTGCGTTTGTTCTTGTGGGGCTACCAAGAATGGGACTTCTTCACGGTGGCCGAGCATTACCTCGGACTGGCGGCCGACACCAGTCTCCGTGCTCTTCGGGCCCACAGTTGGAGTTATCCCGCCCACATTGATTTTCTCAGCACGTCCTCCCCCCAATCTCGCGTGGTACAGGGGTTTATTGCCCGCGACCCGTCCGACGCCCGCTTATGGTATACGCCGCCGGGCGCCCGCGCCCGACGCGTCAACGGCGCCCTCGTCGATTTACGCAAGACAGCCCTGCTACAGTGGGCTCAACACGAACAGTTGGTGAGCGCCCGGGAGGCCGCCGCCATCGAGACGGCGTTCACCGTACGAGACATGATGAGCCATCCGAACCGTTCGAATCTGAGCTGGATTGGCCACGTCGCGGCGCTGCTGGCCAGCATGTCTGAGGCCATTAACGGTATGTGGGCACGGCGGGTCCATCCCCGAGACGTACCCTGGGAGTCCGACTTTGCCATACGACCGCGCTGGAGCAAGCTACATCCCCTTGGGACCCTGAGCCCGTAGGCCACTGGGACGGCGCCGCCCAAAAGCGCGAGGTTACAGCACGTCTTCCGCACGTCCACGGGGCGCGCCGCGTGAATTTCATGTGGGCGCAGCGCGGGCCGCCACGGCCGTAAAAATGGTCTCGGGGAGGTCCAGTGCCGCCAAGATGACGCGCAGGGCCTCCCGGTGGGGCCCGTGACCAGCGCCGCATCCGCGATGTAGACCAGGTCTTGCAAGGCCGCCGGGCGGAACGCCGTGACCACGTAC
>DAHVOH010000204.1 GCA_027318915.1 Clostridiales bacterium | reverse complement strand
CAGGGGGCCGGCCGTGCCCTGCCGGTAGATGACGTTGCGCCAAGCCTCCTCGGGCAGTGCGTCTCGCAAGGCATCGACCCGGCACACCGGGGGCAGGGACTGCGGGTCGACGTGGATGCGCGGGCGGCCGCGCCGGGCGGGCGGAGGTGGTACCCACTCTTCCACTTCCTCGGGTGCGCGCACCATGAAACTGCTCTTGACGCCGACACAGCAGGACAGACCCATTTGCTCCAAGGTGATTAGCAGATCCACGCTGTCGTAGCCGGCGTCCATGGAGACCCACTGCGCCGGAATGCCCCAGGCGAGCGCGCGGCGGATCAGGTCGAGGGCGATCTCGCCTTTGGTCGCAAACGTCACGTCCTCCGGGACGCCCGCCTTCTTGCGCCGCTCCGCATCTTCGGCCCAATCCTCCGGCAGATACAGCCGTCCCGTGACCGGCCAATCGTGGCGCGCGTCGGCGTAGTGCACGGTCACCGCCACCTGGCCGTTGGCCCGTTTGCCCACACAGCCGAGATACTGTCGCTTGACGCCGACACTGTGCTTGCCCCAATACCGTTTACTTAGATGCGAGAATGCGGACCGCGTCGGGTGGATCCGCGGTTGGCTGCGGCCAAGCACGATGGCGAGAGCGCTTGCGAGGGAAGTTCGACATTTTGCGTTTGACCACCCGGGGGTTGGAGCGCAGGCGACGTTCGGGGAGACGGGCCCAGAGGATTTCGGCGACGATGCGGGCGTGCACGACCGCAAGTGGCTCAGGGGGAAAAAGGCCGGGAAGCCTGTACGGTTCGCCGTACCACTCGAAGGGATCGCGTGAACGAGAGGCGGTCGGGGTCTTCGTCGGCCTCAATGGCGGCTTCGTGCATCAAGGCCCGAATCGCGTAGTGCGAAAGCAAATAGCCGTAGGCTTCTTGCACAACTCCCTCGGGCGTCTTACTGCGGAGGACCACCCGCGGGCCGCGTTGGTGGGTCTTGAGTTCGTCGAGCGCGGTTTCGATCTCCCACCTTTCGCAGTACAGGGAGGCGAGTTCGACGGCTGGCGCAGCTTCTGGATCGAGGATCGTCGTGACCAGCCGATAGACGTCTTGGGCCTGAGGGCGTCCCGGATCGTCCACTGTGTATTCGACCACGCGAACGGCGACGCCGTTACGCTTGTGGTCCCGATCCTGGCTGGAGGCGTGGAGCCTACTGACGTACGAGCCGTCGGGGAGTTCATCGACCACCGGCAGGTTGATGTCCTTCCTGACCCGCCACAACAGAGCCGCCCCGGTCTGGTGGGCATCGCGCCAGAGCGCGTGGCTAAAGAAGTTGCGGTCGGCAAGACACAGCATCTCCGGACGCAGCGACCCCAGCAACTCACGTGCCTGCGTCGTTTCACCGTGGCCGTACGGGCCCAGGGCAGCGTCGATGATGGCATGTGTCCCGCTCTCGGCCAGGACGGTCACGCGCATTTGTGGGAACGCGCTCGACTCACCCCCGCGGCTGGTGGCCGGCCGCCCGAAGAACTGCTCGTTCTCCGGCGTATCAGCGATATCCAGCGTCGTCCCGTCGATGCTCATCAGGCGCCAGGTGCGGTACCACACCCCACGGCTTTCCGGTCTGCCCAGCGGCCGGACGACCGACCGAAACAGCGCTCGCAACGGCTCGGCACCCAAGCGCGCCCGGCCCTTGAAGATCGCGGCTTTGGTCGGCACTTCCCAGCGGGTCTTCCACCCCGTCATCCAGGTGAGGCCTTCCACCAAGTGGCGCATGACCTCTTCGTAGGCATCCGCGCTGAACAGTGCCATCGCCATCACGTAATACACCATCACCCGCGCTGGCAGCAGCCGATTCCGTTGCTCTCGCCGCCCCGTTTCCGTGATGACCGCATCCACCGTTGCGGGCGGAAAGGTCCGCGTCAGGACACCGATCGCAATGTGATCGGACAGCCGCTCTCCACTCTCGGGCTTCCGCCAGCCCAGACGAGGCATGGCACCACCTCCCCAACAATTCTGGGGAGAGTGTGCCATGCCTATGCATCTAAGTAAACGGTATTGGTGCTTGCCCTGCTTGAGTTGGCTGACCTCATCCACGATCAGCATCCCGTCCTGCCCGGTGCTGGCCACCTCCAGGGCGTGGCGCACCCGTCGCCGATCCAGTTCCTCCGCGGACCAAGGCGACAGAGCCAACAGACGATGGATGGCCTCCTTGTTGGCCACACTCTCGATCGCCGTTGTCATGGTCTCTCCGTTTTTCCGCGGCAGATCGCTCAACAGGCCCACCGTGTAGGCGCAAAAATTATCAAAGGTCTCCGCCCGGCCGAAGACGTCGTAAAACTGCTCCGCGTATCTCTCCAATTCTCTCGGCAACTCTGCGGTCGCCAGCGGCACCTGACGTTCCTCCCGCGTGGGTCGGGTGACTGCGGACACCGCAGGGGCATTCGCCGCTGTCGTTGTAGAATCCTGACCGGATC
>DAHVOH010000203.1 GCA_027318915.1 Clostridiales bacterium | reverse complement strand
GTGGGGGTTGTTGACAGTTCCGCCTGCGGCCTTGCGGGGCGCGGGTTCCTCGGATCGGGTCGATCTGTATAATTACAGGCTTTTTTAAGGGGGGGGTGCGCTTGGCTGGGCTTCGTTTGTAACAGAGTCTGGTCAGTGATGGATGGCCTTGGGAGAGTGGCTGACGAGGTTGCTGTGATTGGAAGTTGGTCGCTTGAGGCCGGGGTGCTTGGGACTCTGTGGTTCGCGGATAGGTGGAGCAGGGAGGTGTTGTCGTAATGAGGGTGGCAGATACTGACGGACAGTCCACATGGGTAGCTCCGTTGTATTTGGTGGCTCAGCCGATGGTCTCCTTAACGACGGGGGCTCTGTGGGGCATCGAGATCTTGACGCGGGTCAGTGTGGCTCATGGTCCGACTCCCCGTCCGGATCAGTACTGGCAATCCGCTGTCTCCGTGGACCCCGAGGCGGCGTGGACGCTGGACCGCTGGGTGTGGCGGGAAGCCCTGCGCTATGCGGACGGCCTGGGGATCCCCGTATTCGTGAACACGACACCCAGCATTCTGCCCAACGCCCCGGGCATCTGGGCCGGCCACGAACGGGTAGCCACGGGATGCGAGGTGACCCGCCCCGGATTCGTGCCGGAAGCCGGGTGGCCCGCCTTGGCGACCTATCAGGCTCAGGGCGGCCTGGTCGTCTGGGACGGCAGTCATCCGGATGATGCTGAGACCCCGTGGCCCGTGTCGGCCGACGTGATCAAAGTGCCCCGGCGGTATTCGCACGGCATTGCGACGGCCCCCCCTCATTACCAAGGCGTGGTGGCCCGGTGGATGGACCGCATTCACGCGGGTGGCGCGCTAGTCGTGGCGCTGGGCGTCGAACGTCCGGACGACGCGCAGTGGATGCAGACGCATCACGCCGATGTGGGCCAAGGCTTCTATTGGGGCGCGATTCGCGGCTTGGGGGTGACTTTCTGATGGCGACGCACTGGACGCGCCCGCTGAGCTTGGTGGGGCAGCCGTTCTGGGATTTTCGCACGGGGACCTTTCAGCACCTGGAGGTCCTGAGTCGCATTGCAGGGGCCGACGGGGCCCCCATCGCTCCTCCTGCCTATTGGGCGTCCGCCCTGGCGGCTGGTCCCGAATGGGTGGCGGTGCTGGACCGTCATGTCTTTCAATCGGCGCTGGCCCGTCCTCCGGCGACCCGTGGGCGCCTCTTCATCAACGTCTGGCCACCCTCGGTCCTGCAACATGATCTGCCGTGGCACGATGCGACGGCCGCCCAGGTGGGTCACACCGCGCTCGAACTGTCGGAGATGCATTCCTGGTCCTCCGCCGCCTGGCGATCCCTGCAGGCGTATCGGGCCCTGGGCGGGTGGATTGCCCTGGATGACGTGGGGGCGGGCCGAGACGGCCTCTCCATGATGGCGCATCTCGCGCCCGACGTGGTCAAGGTGGACCGGCTCCTCATCGAGGGGGTGTCGCATTCCTCCGGTCAGGCGGCGGTGGCGCGGAACTTGGTGCGCATGGCGCATGACGTCGGCGCGCGGGTCGTGGCTGAAGGGGTCGAGCGCCCCGAGGATGCGGCATGGTGCGCTGACAACGGGTTCGATTGGGGTCAAGGCTATCTGTGGGCGCGGCCAGCGCCCTGGACGGTGCAACCAGGAGGTGTTTTTCGCGATGACCACGAAGCGATTTCCTGACTTCCGTGGCGATGTCGAGGCCTATGTGGCGAACAGCGAACCCCTCGATCCCGAGGCTGCGTACCGCTTGGCGGGCTATCGCCGGCGCTGGCTCCGATCCCGCAGCCGGATGTCTCTGACGGGCGCGGTTCTCGTGTGGGCGGCGGGTCTGCCTCTCCTGACGGTGTTTCTCATCTATGCCGTGCATGTGTGGGGGTGGGCGTGAGCCGCCCGCGCCAGTCCCACAGTCTCGCGTTCGCGGCAGGGTCGCCCGCGTCGCTGGTGCTCCCGCGGTCCCCCCGTGCCTCAGTGCCGGCCCTCACCCGATCCGTGGCACGGAAGGACGGCACTTCAGCCGCCGTGCGGTCGTGCTGTACTGCCATCCGGACGACATCCCCGCCACGGTGGCGCTCGTCCAGGCGGCGCGACGCCTCGCCACGCTCCAGCCCACCCGGCTCATCGTGGTGCGCCATCTCGCGGCGGACGGATCGTGGCCGGTGGCGCTGCTCGGCCATGACGGGACCCTCCGACCGTATCCGTTCGCGCCCATGGGGGATCCTGGCCCGTTGGTTCCCCCGGTCCATGAACGCGACGGTGCCCCCGTCTACACCCTGGCGTCCCCCCTCGACGCGCGCCCTGTGCTCCACGGCTGGCACACCGCCACGCTGCTTGGCCGCACCGCCTGCCGTCGGTGGAGTCTGGTGGCCGATGCGGCGCTCCCGGTGCTGATCGGGGCCATGGGGGCGCTCCCGGCCGCCACGACCTTTCGATGGGCGCGGTGGGGGCGTCGCCTCGTGCCCCTGCTTTCAGTG